>CAYSKY010000052.1:0-11728 GCA_964431425.1 uncultured Burkholderiales bacterium | reverse complement strand
GTCGTTGGCAATGGCGGCGGAAATGGGGCCCGTGAGCCCCGGTGCGTATTTATCGGCAGTCTGTGAGTTTTCCAAAGGGCCCGGACTAACGTCGTTTCCGGGTTGACAAACTCCAGCATTGGCGCGGCTTTCCAGCCATTTTTGCCCGGGAAGCCGCACCAATGCTGGAGTTTGCCGGGTGTTGAAATCAGGGTCGCATCGCAGAAGGGATTGGTCTTCGGCAGAGGTGGGTGGCGGCGCGATGACGGATCGGGCTGTCCCCGTCCGGATTTGAAAGTTAAACTGCGCCAGCAGTTCCGCCACCTCACCCTTTCGGGAGCACCACGTCATGACCGCATCGATTACGCCGAACCTTCGCGCGCTGGGCATCCTCAGCGTCTGCTTTGCACTGCTGGCAGGCTGCGCCACCGCGCCGCAGGAATCCATCGGGCCCAACGATCCGGCGGCGATGGCCGCCATCCGCCAGGCCTACATGAAGCTGGGCGAGCAGAAAACCTGGCGCACCCGCATGACTTCGGTATCCGATGGCAAGACCACGACCTCGACGGCATCGTATGTGCAACCGGACCGCCTGCATTTCGTATCCGATCAGGTCGAGCAGATTTATGTCGGCGGCGCGGCTTACATGAAGGTCGATGGCAAATGGCAGCGGCTGCCGCTGAACTTCGGCAACATCATCGAGCAATACCGCAAGGATCCGTCTTTGCTGGAAAGCGCGGTGCGCGGCGCGTCCTCGCTCGGCAAGGAACTCGTGGACGGCAAACCGATGAGCGTGTACCGCTATCACAGCAGCGCGCGGATCGCCGGCGGGCTGGCCAGCGGCAGCGCCTGGAACAAGATGTGGGTGGACGCCGGCGGTCTGCCGCGCAAAATCGAGGCGGAAGGACGAGGCCAGGCGCTGGGCTTCAGCAGTACCTCGACCTCAACCATCGTCTATTACGATTTCGGTGCGGCCATCCGCGTCAATGCGCCGCTTTGATCTTGGTGGCACGATGGTCGGAATGAACGGCTTTTTCCGGGGTCACCACATCGTGGCCGGCGCCATCGTCTCGGTGGCGGGGCTGCTGTTGCCGCTGCCGTCCGCCGCCCAGCCGGCGCGGCTGGCGCCGGGCGAATATGTGTCCGCCGGCGGTGCGGGGACGCTGATCCTGAAGCCCGGCAAGAACGGTGCGCTTTCGTTCTCGATCGAGTCGGTGGGCGGGAATGCGCACACTTGTTCGCTGGAGGGCGAGTTGCGCAACGGCCGCGCGACACTCGATGCTGACGACGAAAAGCAACCCTGCATCGTCAGCATGGCGGCTGGCAAAGAAGGTATCGAGGTGAAAAGCAATGAGACCGGTGCCTGCCGCTATTACTGCGGGATGCGTGCCATGTTTGAAGGCACTTATTTCCAGCTTGCGCCGGCCTGCCAGGCCAAGGCGGTGGCAGCCACGCGCAAGGCGTTCAAGCAGCTCTACGATGCCAAAAAATTTCCGGAGGCCCGCGCCAGGCTGGAGCCGCTGCTCAATGATTGCAAGCGCTCGCTGGACTGGCTGGAGACCGGGCGCATCCGCAACGATCTCGCCGTAACGCTACATAAGTTGGGTGATTTCAAGGCCTGCCTGAGTGTGCTGGAGCCGCTTGCCGCCGCAGCAAAGAAAACCGACGCCCAGCTGGAAGAGGACTTTGCCCCCTCGGACTACGATAACTATCTGCCGATCGTGCGGTCCACGCGTACCAACCTGCGCCTTTGCCAGCCCAAGTAGCCGGCCCGGCGCTGCGGTCCGCGGACCGCTAGAAGTTGCAGGTCAGTTCCTTGTTGAGGCGCGCGTTCACCCAGTTCATGTCGATGGTCTTGAGGAAGTTGCGCCAGTTTTTCGGCCCGTAGTACATGAAGCGGCCGTTGACGTTGGAGACGGCGATCACTTCCCCGGCCAGGTTCACGCTGCGCACGCAGGATTGCAGAGAGGTGTACCAGCGCGCCTGCGCCTGGCTGTCACCGGCAAAGAAGCTCGATGAGATGACCACAAACACCATGTTGGTGTTTTGTTCGCGCGTGTGGGCGACGCGGTAGCGGTTGGTGACGGCATCCGCGAGTGCAGGCCACAGCAGGGCCGCGGTCAGCGCCAACACGCAAAGTTTGTTGTTTTTCATTTCGTCGGCCTCCCAGCCGGTTGGTGGAAATACCCCGGCGAACGCCGGGTGCGATTGCAAACCGCGTGACTGCAAACCTGGTGATACATGCCGCTCAATCGGGGAAATCAAATTCCTGGCCGTTGGCCTTGACGCCGGTTTTCTCGAACCATTCGGGCCCGAGCTGGCTGGTGACCGGCCCCGTGCACTTGAGGCTTGCCACGGATTTGCCGCCCTGCATCACCTGCAGCCCCGCCTTTTCACGCGTCTCGCCCTTGGGGCCCCATTTACCGATGCCGGTGTAAACCGTGTACGTGTATGCGCCCTTCTTGAAGCGCAACCAGGCTCCGCCGCCGCCGGCAAACGGCACGTTTTCGCCAGTGGCTGACTTGGCTGCCAATGGCCCGTCCTCGGGCAGCATCAGTTCCAGCGGGTCGCTGGAGTCGGGCTTGCCGAAGCGGTACTGCACAGAACCCCGGTTGCGGGAAAGTTCTTTCGCGGCGCATACGGAAACCAGCTTGGCGCCGGTACGACAGGCGAATACAACATCTTCCACGCCGGCGCAGAACGATGTCTGGCCCTTGCCGGCGCCGCCCACCGGCTTCGTTTCCGGCGGCGCGTCGCCGGTTACAGTTAACGCAGACACCAGCGCGACGGTTTTAGTCTTCTTGCAGTTCATGTCGCCCTGGCACTCATCCGACATTACTTTGGCCAGCTTGTAGGTGAGTGCCACGCGCTTGCCGAGCAGGGTCTTTGGTTTTTCGCAGAACGAAAAGTCGGCCATCTCGGTGAACTCGGCGCCTTTGGCGTCCTTCAGCGTGAGATAGCAGGCGGTGTCGCCATTGACGACGTCGGTCACGATGCCGGACGTATTCTTGGCTTCGTTGCCGACCTTGATGGAGGCGGGTTGGGCTGTGGCGAGCGATGCCACGGCAAGCAACAGGGGCGCCGCTGCGGCGGCGCAAATCGGGTTCAGCGGTCGGTTCATTTCACTCCGGTCAGTAGTACGTTGAAGTCCGGTTGCCTGGCCGCGACGGGAATCGTGAACACCAGCGTGGACTTGGGGTTGCGAAAATCGGTGACAGTGATTTGCAGCGATTCCGCATCGGCTGCGGCCAGCGCCTTCAACAGCGTCTTGGGGTCGCTGCTCGCCACGCGGGTCACTTCGGCAACGCTGAAGGAAAAGGCATCGGCAGAAACAAAGCTGCCGCTCGCCCGCAAGGGCAGCACGAGCGGGGGCGCGCCCTTGCGGGTGACGCGCGCCGTCAAGAGCTTTTTCGCCTGGGCCGGCGCGTCGGGACCTTCAAAATCAACGAAAGAAAATCCTTTGATCGTTGATGCTGCATTGACACGCAGATTGAATCCCATGGCGCCGCGCTCAGAGGGGCTATAGGCTGTGTCGCAGAAAAAGCCGATCTCAAACCGGCCTGTCCCGCCAGCCGGCTGATAGGTGAGGGTGCGCCCTCCGCCCGACAGCAGGGTCGATGACCATTTCCCCGCCGGTTCCTGTGCGCCCGCCACGTGAGACGCAATGAAAAAGAACAGCAACAGCATAAGCGAGCGGGAGGTGCGCAACTGCAAAACAGCCAATGGCAAATGAGTCATGAAATATCCGGCGGCGGGAAAGTCCACGGGACGTTACCACATCGCGCCCAGCAGTCGCGATCACAGATGGCGCTACCGCCGGCGGCTGATGGCGCAGTTCAACGTGCCGGCGAAGTCTTGCGCTATAGTTGCCATTCGAATTTTTCTCCACGTGTCGTCGCGATAGGCGTCGACCGGACGTTTCCCGATCAAACGAGCATGGATCCCGGTACCGCAAAAATCTGCAAAGCCTTGCTCGATGTCGCCCGCGTGGCTGAATGCGAATTGCACCAGACGGACAAAGGTCGGCGGGCGCTGGCCGAGAAACTGCTCGACGGCGATGACTTCAACCTGCTGGAACGCATTGACGGGGTGCGCTCGGTGGAGCACCTGCTGGCCATTTCCGATGATGTTGTCAACGTGCATTCTGTTCTAGGCAAATTGATTGCGGCCGGATTCGCAGCAGCGTCTCCGAACGCGGTGATCAGCGAGCCGGTTGCCGAGGCGCCGCCGGTGGCGGCCGCTACCGCGCCACCGGAACCCGCTCCGGCGCCGAAACCAGAACCGCCTGCAGAAGCGCCAAAGGCTGCGAAGCCCGCTGCCGCGCCGGATGTGCCGCTGTCAGCGGAACCGCCTGCACCCGCGGTGAAACCGGCCAAGCCTGAGACGAAAGCAGCCGTGCCTGCCGCAGCCAAAACCACCTCCGCGCCAACTCGTGAACCGGCGGCGGTGGATGAAGTCTCCATCGCCAAACGCCTGTTGAGTATCGAAGCCAAGCATTTGTTCGGCACGAGTGCCGCACGCCTGCTGCCGAAGATCGAGGCCTGCAAGACCATCGAAGAAATCTACGACATCATCGTCAAGTTCCAGGAGCACCTGGCCAAAACCGGCAAGGTTGATCCGGATGTGTTTCTGGACCGCCTCACCAAGGGATTGGCCGAGGCAAAAAAACGCGCCGCCGCCGGTGCAGGCTAGGCGGCGCTAGAGGAACTTGACGGGCGTCTGGTGGGAGGTGGCCATCACCAGCGTGATGGCATCGAGGCAGTCTTTCTCGTTGTGGTAACTCTCGCCCGACTCGGCGATCTTCCGGCCGTTCTCGGCCAGCAGCAGCCAGCGCCACTCGTGCTGATGATCCTTGAACATGTGAAACGTCATGGCATTGCCTCCTTGCGTTCCAGTGTAGCGGGATTGTTGCCGGCTGCGGTGGTAAGCGATGCGATCCACAGGAAGGCGTATGTCAGGGCGCCGTTGAGCAGCAGCAGCTCGATGCCGATCTGGTAGCCGCCAGGTCGCGCGGCCAGGAACTTCTGCAGCAGGAAACTGATGACCGGGGCGGCCAACGCCGCGCCGACGATCCCTGCGCTGTTGGTCAGGCCGCGGCGGGAAAACAGACCGAAGCAGAACAGCCCCAGTAACGGTCCGTAGGTGTAGCCGGCCACCACCAGAATGGTGCCGATGATGGACTGGTCATTGAGCCACCGGAACACCATCACGAGCACGAAGAACAGCAACGCGAACGAAAGGTGCGTGATTTGTCTCACGCGTCGCGCCGCCGCTTCCGTCAAATCCGTGCGGCGTTTCAAGCCGAGGATATCAATACAGAACGAGGAGGTCAGCGCGGTCATGGCGCCGTCGGCACTCGGGAACAGCGCCGAAATCAGGGCGATGAAGAAGATCGCCTGCACCCATGCCGGAAAGTGCTGCATGACGACCGTCGGGAACAACTGGTCGCCGGCCACACCCAGCCCCTGTGCCTGCGCGTACAGGCTCAGAAGGGCGCCCAGCACCAGGAAAAGCAGGTTGACGAACACCAGCACCACGCTGAACACGAACATGTTTTTCTGCGAATCCCGCAGGTTGGGCACGCTGATGTTCTTTTGCATCATTTCCTGGTCGAGACCGGTCATGGCGATGGCGATAAAGGCACCCCCGATCACCTGCTTGGCCCAGAAGCCCGCCGCGTTGACGTCGCTGTTCCAAACCCGGGTCATCGGCGAAGCATCGAGTTGGCGCCAGACCGATTGCCAGTTTCCGCCGATGGCATCGACCAGAAAATATACGCAGACCAACAGGCCGCCCAGCATGCAGGCGGTCTGCAGGGTGTCCGTGAAGACGATGGTCTTTACGCCGCCCTGAAATGTATAGAGCCAGATCATCAGCAGGATGACGAGTGTGGTCACCACAAACGGAATGCCCGCCGGCGCCCCCACCAGGGTGTGAAGGACATTGACCACCAGGTAAAGGCGCGCCGTGGCGCCGAGTGTTCGTGACAGGATGAAGAACGATGCCCCGGTCTTGTGGGCGGCGACGCCGAAACGGCGGTCCAGGTAGTCGTAAATTGACGTGAGCTGCAGGCGGTAGTACAGCGGCAGCAGCACCAGCGCCACGATGGTGAAGCCGATCCAGTTGCCGACCACGACCTGCAGGTATCCCCAGCCGTTGCCCGCCACGGTGCCCGGGACGCTGATGAAGGTGACGCCGGACAACGACGTGCCGACCATGCCGAACGCAACCAGCGCCCAGTTGCTCTTGCGGTTGCCGATGAAGAACGATTCGTTGGTGGCGTGGCGGCCGGTGAACCACGCCAGCACCAGCAGCAACAGGAAGTAAACAACGATGATGGAAAGCAGGTGAACGTTGGTCATTGCAGCGAATGTGGCGGTGGCGGATAACGCGACAGCGGATAGTGACACAGGGGCCGCCACGGCGGCACGCCGGCTCCCGTTTCCGGTCGAGCTACCAGTCGATCTGGCCGACCATCCAATCGCGAAACGCGATGATCTTGGCCTGGTTGGCGTGCTGTTGCAGGCAGACCAGGAAGTACTTGCTCTCGGTGGGGATCTCGATATCGAACAGCTTTACCAGCTTGCCGGCTTTGAGATCGCTTTGCACCAGCGAGCGCCGGGTCAGGGCCACGCCCTCGCCGGCCATCGCCTGTTGCAGGAAAAGCGCCGCATCGTTGTAGATCACACCCCGGCTTGGAGGTGAATAGGAAATGCCCGCGGCTTCGAACCACTTCTCCCAATAACCCGGCTCGAGGCGGAACAGCGGCACGTCCATCAGTTGTGCGGGATCCTTCGGCAGGCGTCCGTTCATGAACTGCGGGCTGCACACCGGGAAATAGCTGTCATCGGCCAGGAACTTTGCATACAACCCCGGCCAGGGCCCCTGGCCGTACCGTATGGCGACATCGACGCCGTCGGTCAGGAAATTGGCGCGGGCCTGGTTCGCCTCCACCGAGACCTGGTATTGCGGATGCGCTTCCAGGAAGCTGCCGACGCGCGGCATCAGCCAGCGACTGGCGAATGATGGCAGGACGCTGATTACCAGCTTGTTCTCGCGCGCTTCCGGGCTGATGGCCTCTACCGCATCCGCCACCTGCTGGAGGGCGGCTCGCACCTGATCGGCCAGGGCCGCGCCTTCGGGCGTCAATTCCACCCGGCGGCCGATGCGGGCAAACACCGGCACACCCAGGTACTCCTCCAGTGAGCGTATCTGGTGGCTGATGGCCCCATGGGTGACGTGCAACTCTTCAGCCGCCGCGGAAAAGCTGGACAGCCGGGCGGCGGCCTCCAGGACGGGCAAGGTACTCAGGGGAGGAAGTTTGCGCATGCCGGGTTCGCAATCTAATGAATAATTTTCACATGAATGATCAAAAGATATCGATTGTACCCAGGCCTTGTCAAGCATAAATTCCCAATCACACCAGTGGCAGAAATCAACTCTGCCGACAGAACGGATTGGAGCGTATCGTGAAAAAAATGAACTTGAATATCCCCGAAAGCAGCGAATTGCGGCTGCGCTTACGGGACCACCAGATTTTTTCCATGCCCGATGCCGCCGGAATGACGCTGGAATGCCTTGCCGGCGGGGTTTGGGTCACTTTTGACGGTGACCGGGCGGATCATTTTCTGCAGCCGGGCGAGCGCTTTCATATCGCGACCGGCGGCCAGGCGGTCATCCAGGCGCTTCAGGACAGCGAGGTGGCCTTGCTGGCCGGCATTGCGGGATTGAAAGTCTGCAGCACGGCACCAGCCAGCAGGGTCAGCCCAGCCTCTGCAGGCCCAATGTCGTCCGATGTCTGCCGCAACACCGCCGAAAGTGCGACCGGCGGCTGGCGGAATCTCATCGCCAGCCTGTCGGCATCACGCCTCGGTCTGGAGCGGACCTTCTAGGCTGCCGTGCGCGACCTACGGTTTTGAATCCGCCGCCGGCTCGCGCAGGGTGCGGTTGAACCATTCATCGAGCATCTGCTTTTCATAGCGGATCAGATCGCTGGCGTCGTAGCGCGGCCGGTGGCGCAGGTAGTTCATATCAGCAACCCGCGCTTCTCCGCTCTTGAGGACCGCGCCTTTGGCTTCGACGCGATATCGCAGCTGGATGGTGGGCCAGTCGGCACCCCCCTTGAGGATGCGTACTTCCTGGGTGCCGCGAAACTGCGGCTCCATGCGGCCGGCTAGATCAACATCGAGGATATCGACCTTGAGGTCCTGGCCTGCGGGGAGTTGCGACGCCAGCTTGCTGAAGTGGGCTTCGATTTCCTTAAGAACACGGTCCCGGTCGTGCTGCATGAACGGCATGTCCGCAAAATTCTCGGGCTTGATGAAGGTGACCGTGGCCGCAGCGTTCGCGGTGCCGCTCAAGCCAACGCAAAACACGCCTGCTGCCACCAAAGAGGGGAAGGATTTCATGATTACTCCTTTCGTCGCTGCGCGATGCGCAGATAAAGATGTTACGCCCGCTGGCGCCAATTGGTTGCGGGCACGGAATGTTGCCAATAGGACACTTGCTGCGCCGGGTAATTCCGGCGCCTCGGCGCGGCGCTAGACCGGGTCGACGCGTACTTCGCGCAGGATCACGCGGCTGTAGGTTTCCTGAACGCCGGCCGTGGCCCTTAGGGACTCGGTAAATCGCACCAGGTCATCACGATCAATACAGGCGACGCGGACCATGTAGTCAAAAGAACCGGTGACCAGCATGGCGTTGATCACCTGCGGGAGTCCGCGAATGGCTTTCTCGAAACTCTCCGCGCTGGTGCCGGACTGCAGCTTGATGTCGATCTGGGCTTCAATGGTTCTGCCGAGGGCGACCGGGTTGATCTCGGCGCGAATGTGCCGGATCACCCCAGATGTCCGCAGGCGCCGGACCCGCTCGGCTACGGCATTGGCGCTCAATTGCACCGATTCACCGATCTCACGAAAGCTCAGCCGGCCATCCCGCTGCAGCAAACTGACGATTGCTCTGTCAATCTTGTCCATGACAGAGATTATCGCAGAAATAGTCGCAAAGTTCAAGCTATATCGTTGAATTGTCTCGTGATGAACGCGTAATAATACGTTTTCCGAATGACATTCTAGGGCGCCCGGCGCTCTCACACCTGCAATTGCCAACAAGGATGCCGCCATGAATTTATCAGCCTCAGCAACGCTTATCGCCGGTCTTTTGGCAATAACACCGGTTTACAGCCAGCAAAATACGTCATCAACGGCCATGGATGCGATGGTGCGAAAGGAAGTGGTGGAGGCGGCCGCGCGTGAACTGAATGCGCGATATGTATTTCCCGATGTCGCAAAGCAGGTGGAGGCCTCACTGCAGCAGAAACTTGCCACCAGGGCCTACGATGGCCTTGACGATGCCGTCCGGTTTGCCGAAAGGCTGACGGAAGACATTCAGGCAGTTACCCGCGACAGGCACATCCGCGTTCGATACAGCGAACGCGCGCTGCCTGAGCGGGTACGCGGCGAACCCGGCGCGGAGGAACTGGCGGAATTCCGGCGGCAGGCAGCGGGCAGAAACTATGGAGTGGAGCGTGTAGAGCGCCTGCCGCTCAATATCGGGTACCTGGAATTGCGCGGCTTTGAACCGGCCGAACTCGCGGGCGAAACCATTGCGGCCGCAATGACCTTGCTGGCCAACAGTGAGGCGCTGATTGTGGATTTGCGCCGCAACGGTGGCGGAGACCCGGCCACGGTGGCGCTGGTGTCGAGCTATTTGTTTGAGGAACGCACCCACCTGAACAGTTTCTACAAGCGCGAGGGCAATCGCACCACCCAGTTCTGGACCCAGGATTGGGTGCCGGGTAAACGCTATGGCAAGAGCAAGCCGGTCTATGTGTTGACCTCCAAGCGTACCTTTTCCGCCGCCGAGGAATTCAGCTACAACCTCAAGAACCTGAAGCGCGGCACCATCGTTGGCGAGACCACCGGCGGCGGCGCACACCCGGGGGGCATGCGCCGGCTGGGGCCACATTTCAGTATCTTTGTGCCCGACGGCCGGGCGATCAATCCGGTGACCAATGCCAATTGGGAGGGCGTGGGCGTGGAACCAGACCTAAAGGTGGCTGCCGACGACGCCCTGCGGGTGGCGCAGTTGTCGGCACTCAGGGCTTTGCCTCTCGTGGGAAGGGATGCGCCGTATCAAAAGGCGGTTCAGGATCGCATTGCCGAACTGGAGCGTCTGCAGCCGAAAACGTAAACGGGTGCCGTGTCCGGCATGGCAGAATTGCGGCTCCTTTCATGGGGGCGCAAATGAGTGCACAGAAATTGTTTGACCTGAGCGGGCGGGTCGCCTTGATCACTGGGGGCTCGCGTGGCCTCGGCCTGCAGATTGCCCATGGCTACGGCGCGTCGGGTGCAAAGCTGGCATTGACCGCGCGCAAAGCAGACGAACTGGAATCGGCGCGGGCCGAACTGACAGCGCTCGGCTATCAGGTATTTGTTGCACCCAGCGATTTATCCCGGCCGGAAACCATCGGGCCCATGGTGGAAGCCGTCATCGGCCATTTCGGCCGGATCGACATTCTGGTCAACAATGCCGGCGCCTCTTGGGGCGCACCGGCCGAAGCCTACCCGCTCGATGCCTGGAACAAAGTGCTGAACACCAACGTCACCGGTGCTTTCCTGGTTTCACAGCAGGTGGCGGCGCGCAGCATGATTCCCAATCACCATGGCGCCATTATTAATGTGGCGTCCGTCGCAGGGTTCCGCGGCCAGATGGGGGCGATGCAGACCATCGCCTATAACACCAGCAAGGGCGGGCTCATCAATTTCACCAAAGCACTGGCGGCCGAGTGGGCCCGGCACGGCATTCGCGTCAATGCACTTGCCCCCGGTTTCTTCCCCTCGAAAATGAGTGCGGGCGTCTTGAAGGCCATTGACCAGCAAATCATCGGCATGACGCCGCTTGGCCGGTTGGGTGGAGACGAGGACCTAATGGGACCGGCCATTTTTCTGGCTTCAGATGCGGCCAGCTATGTGACGGGACATATTCTTTCCGTCGACGGCGGGATGATGGCGGTTTAGGTTGGTCCGTCTGTAAGTTACTGATAATAAGGTAATAACAGTTTGTATCAGCACCGGTCCACCCCTGTCGCCGCCGCGTTGCCCAAAGCTCGCCCGCATGCTTCCCTTTGAATAATCAGCAAAAACTCTTGCGCTGGCCGCCGAGATCAGGTTAAAATCGACGTCTTTGCTGCTTCAGCCGTGGCTTCGTCGGCTGCAAGTCCGCTACAAAACGCCATCGCAAAACACCGCGTACGCACCGCCCGAGAGTCAGCCGAAGCCGAAGTTAAGCGATCGGGCAAAAGCAGTTTTCTAACCTGTTGGCCACCCTTCATGGGGTGGGCGGCATAAGACGGATCCAAGACTAGCTGCCTCCTTAACCGGTTGCCGCACAAGTTGGAGATAAAAAATGATTCAGATGCAGTCGATTCTCGACGTCGCCGATAACACCGGCGCGCGTTCGGTGATGTGTATCAAGGTCCTCGGCGGCTCCAAGCGTCGCTACGCGGGCATTGGTGATGTCATCAAGGTCAGTATCAAGTCCGCGCAGCCCCGTGGCCGCGTGAAAAAGGGCGAGGTTTACAACGCCGTGGTGGTTCGTACCGCCAAGGGTGTGCGCCGCAACGATGGTTCGCTCATCAAGTTCGACGGCAATGCCGCCGTCTTGCTGAATGCGAAGCTGGAGCCGATTGGCACCCGTATCTTCGGACCGGTTACGCGCGAGCTGCGTACCGAGAAGTTCATGAAGATCG
>CAYSKY010000051.1:0-12149 GCA_964431425.1 uncultured Burkholderiales bacterium | reverse complement strand
GTGTCGAACAGCGTGGCCGCATGATGGCAAGCACGCCCAACACCCGCAGGAGGATTGCGACGAATGCACCGGAAACGGCGCCAATGGCAATTTGACGGCGGGAACAGCGGCCGGCGGGAAGCCGCAGGTCAGTCCGGGCGCCGGAAGTCGTTCTCGATCCAGGCGATGGCGCTGGCATCCGTCAGGCGAAACGCGGCCGACACCCGCACCTCGGCCAGCACCGCGCCATCGCGGTCCCGCGCCGTACGTGCGGTGAGCGTGGCGTAGGGATCATCTTCGTCGGGCACGATGTCCAGCGTCACCACAAACTCGCCGTCACCAGCGCGCACCACCACCTTCTTGTGCAACGTGGCGTGCAGGTGCTGCTCATGGCGGCGCCGCACTTCATAGGCCGTTTTCACCAGCGTGTGAAAGGCGGTCGCGTCCAGCGGCTTGGGATTCTTTTTGTCACGCCCCATGGTCCAGGGCCCGACCAGCGCCGGCTCCGGCTCGCCGTCCTTGGTCATTTCCACCGCCCAGCCGTCGTCGTCCTCGTTTTTAATGACGCGCGCGGTCCAGCCGTCGTCGCGCCACAGGCGGGGTTCGTAGATAGTTTCGGGGGTTGCGGGGTGATCGGTCATGGCATGGGGGATCGCAGAGGGAGAGACAGCATAGCCGGTTCCCCGGCCCGCAACCAAAGCCGATGGCGCGGCTAGCGGCCCACCGAAAACAACACCGCGTTGTTCACCGCATAGACCACACCGTCCGGGGCGATCACGGTGGCGGTGTAGGCCTGGCCGATACCGCTGGTGAGCTGGATGCGTTCGGCCAACTGATTGGTGGTGAGATCCCAGCGGTACAGGTAGCCGTCTTCGTTGTTGACCAGTACCGACTTTCGGATCGGGTCCACGGCGGCGGTGTTGATGCACCACTCGGTGACGCGCGCCGGGCTGTTGGGGTCGGGAGTCGGGCTGCGAAGGGTGAGAAATTCTTTCATCACGGTGGCACCGCCGTTGACGTCCACCTGCGTCTGCGACGGATCGAGGATGGCGATCTTGTGCTGGCCGTCGATGTAGCTGTTGTACTTGGTCATCAGCAGATAGCTGGCCATCCCGGTGTAGGACGGCACCATGGAAGTGGGCACCAGCGACGGCGTATTGTCCCAACCGAAGGCACCCGGCGGTTTGGCGACGCTCAGGTTGGCGTCGTAGTGCAGTAGCCAGCCGGTCACGCTGTGCGCGCCGCCGGTGGAGCCGAGCACGCCGAAGTAGACATCCCCGTCGGGCGCCACAAACGGTGAGGACGTGCCGTTCTCGTTGGCGATGGCGGTGGCGCCGGAAGGCTCCTGCAGCAGGATGCTGGCCTTCCTGGCCAGCGTGGTGCTGTCCAGCGCCACCAGATACGGGGTTTGCGTGCCGCCCAGCACCGCCGACGTGCCGACCGGCATATAAAGCGTGGTCTGGTCTGAAGACAATGCCGGTGCCGCATTGAGCACCGGTCGCGCGAAGGCCGTTCCCATCAAGGTAGCCGCATCGATGAACGTGGCCGTGCCTGCCGGTGTGATGCGGGCAATGCCGCTGGCCAGATTGGCCGGATTCGCCCCCGTCACGGAATAGCCAAAGAAAATATTGCCCTGTGTGTCGGTGGTCAACGGGGTGTTGATGTAGACGGTGCTGTCGAACACCGAAGGTGCACCCGCATAAGTGCCGGCACCGTAGAACACCAGCGTCTGCACGCTGCCGGTCGCCGAGTCGGCGTTGTCACGAACGTAGATCTTGCCGCCGGCACCCGGCGCGACCACACGGTTGGCCGGTGTCAGCGTGACGTTGTAGCTGGGCACCCAGAAGTGCGCCGGCAAGACGTAATCGCTGTTGGCCGACCACAGCAGCGCGCCATTGGCGCCGTTGCGCGCCTCGAAGCGAAAACCGCCGGCCGAACCTGTCTTCACCGGCAGCACGATGGTATTGCGCGCGGTGATGACAGGCGGGCCGTAGTGTGCAAACAACAATTGTCCCGAATACACCGGCGCCAGGTCCACCGGCGTGGTCCAGCGCAGGCGGTTCAACGGCTGCGAGGCCGCGGGGCTGTTGGCGTTGTGCTGCGCATCGCGTCCAAAGGCCGGCCACGGCGCGCCGGGCGCCGGCAGCAATACCGTGCCAGTACGCGACTTGACCGCCGCGATGTCGGCAGCCGACACCGAGCCGGAAAGATTGATGTCATAGCGGAAATTGCCCGCATCCACAGCCTGTCCGGCTCGCGCTTTTACGGCGGACGTGGTGGCACCGGAAATCACTCCCGTGCCCGAAACATCCCCCAGCAGGAATCCGATGGCAGCCGAGACATTGAGGCCGGTGCCGCCGATATTTTTCAGCGTAACGCGGATACGCGAACGGTCCGGCACCGGGGGCAGCGTGACGGCGACCGATTGGTTGCCGGCGAGCAGCGCGGCCGATGCACCTGCGATGGCAGCGCCAGTGTCATCGAAGAGAACAGGTGTGCCGGTGCTGATGACCGTTGAATCAAACTGAAAAACCAACGAATGGCCTGCACCCTGCGCGCGCGGCTCGATGGAAACGGCGCCGTCAATCGCGACGGCGGTGCTAACCGGCAGGTCAAAGTTGCCCGCACCGGCATGTTGTTTTCGTGAAACAACCGCAATCAGGATCGGAGTGGGTCCACCGGCCTGCCTGGCCAACCCGGTTTCCGACGGCACGGCCGCGATGCCCGGCGTACCCATAAATGCGGCAAGCATCAGTAGCGGAAGATATCGCAGGCAAACGGAGGTCGTCATGGAGCGGCGCATATTTCAGACTCGAACTTGATTCTACGTGGATCGCCACCGGCACCCGTGCGTGGCAATGCTGAATGGTCCGCCGCACAGGCGACCGGCATCGCGCTTTGATTTGTGTCAATGGCCATCCGGTACGGCCGAGTAACTTCACAGTTGGCCCAATTTGCCCAGCCACTATCCAATCCGCCATGAACTTCGATCCGCATATTCTCGCCACGCTTTCCCCCGACGCCATCAAACGCCTCGAGACCGTCCGCCGCATCGCCATCGATGTAGCGGGTCCTGCCGCCGCTGCGGTGGACCGTGACGGACGCTTCCCGGTAGAAACCTTTGACGCACTCAAGCGCGAGAAACTGCTCTCGGCCTATGTGCCAACGGCGCACGGCGGCATGGGCGCCGGCATGGTGGAACTGGGCCTGATGTGCGAGGCACTGGGCCAGCGCTGTGCGGCCAGCGGGATGGTATTTGCCATGCACCAGATCCAGGTCGCCTGCATCGTGCGGCATGGCAGCACGCCCTTCTTCCAGCGCTACCTGCAGGACATTGTCCGCGACCAGCGGCTCATCGCCTCGGTGACCTCCGAAGCCGGCGTGGGCGGCTCTGTGCGCACCAGCATCTGCCCGATCGAGCGTGAGGGTGACCTGTGCCGCATTCGCAAGGAAGGTACGGTGGTCTCGTATGGCGAAGCGGCCGATGATCTCCTCATCACCGTGCGGCGCAACGCCGAGGCCGCCGCCGGCGACCAGGCCATGGTGTTGGTCACCAAATCGCAGTGCGAGATGGAGATCATCAGCACCTGGGATTCGATGGGTATGCGGGGCACCTGCAGTCCCGGCTACATCATCACCTCAAAATTCGGCGAGGAGCAGATCGTGCCCGCCCCCTTTGCCGACATCAACGCCCACACCATGGTGCCCTGGGCGCATCTGTTGTGGAGTTCGGGCTGGCTGGGAATCGCCACCGACGCCGTGGCCCGCGCCCGCGCCTTCGTACGCGACACCGGCAAACGCATGGCCGGCGTGCCGCCCACGGCGCCGCGGCTGAGCGCCGTCTCAACGCAGTTGCACATGATGCGGCTGCTGGTGCGCGAAAGCGTGCGCCGCTACCAGGAAATCGTGTCGCAGCCCGACGGCGGCGTGGACGAGTTGTCCTCGCAATCCTTTGCGGTGCAGATGAACCATCTCAAACTCGGTGCTTCGGAACAGGTCGCGGAGATTTGCACGCAGGCCCTGCGCATCACCGGCACCACCGGCTATCGCAACGATTCGCCCTACAGCGTGACGCGGCATCTGCGTGACGCCCACTCGGCCGCGCTCATGATCGGCAACGAGCGCATCCATGCGGCCAACGGCGCGCTGCACATGACCTATCGGGACGAAGCGCTGTAAATCGCTGGCAGAAGTTGCCGCACGCGCTGAAACGCCTTCCCCGGCGCAGGCCGGGGGCCAATTTTTGGAATTCCAAAGGCACGAAATTGGACCCCGGCCTGCGCCGGGGAAGGGACTGTTTCGCTGCATGCAAACATCGCTGAATCAACAGTTCAGCCCGCCAGCGACTCCACCCACTTCGCGATCGACATCCACGCTTCCGACTTGCCGACCGGCACCAGCGTCAGCTGCACCGCCAGCAGGATGGCCAGGCCGACGAGGTATATAGAGTGCGGCCTACCCCGCCGCCGCCAGTCGTGCACGATGGCCGCGACCACCAGCAGGTCCACCGCGATGCCGGGCGGGATCGCCACGAAGATCGGCGGCGGGCCTTTCGCATCGGGCGGTGCAAACGCCGTCATGAACAGGCGCGCGGTCGCAGCATGCATCAGCGGGATGTTTGCCAGCAGCATCAGGCGTTTGTGCACATCGGCATTGCGGATATTGGCGATTGCCGCGGCGAAGAATCCCCAGAACAACAGCAATCCACTCAGCGACACAATGGTGAAGCGGCGCGCGTCGTCGCCCATGCCCATCATTGTGGCGACCTTGATGGAATTGATGGCGCCCAGCACGATGGTGAAGCCCATGGCCGTGGCCAGTGCGATCCCGGCCATGCCCCAGTTGCGGTGATTGGGTGTGCGGCCGGCGGCGACGAACCAGGTCTGCACCAGGAACAGCAGTGTCCACCCGAAAAACAGCATGCCGTGCAGATGCAGGATCGGCGCGCCCTTGAAGGTGCCCGCAGCGATCTTGGACCAATAGGTGGGCGTGAAGCCGCCGAACGCGATAAGCACGAACACGCCCGCCATCCACACATAAAACCACTTCGCATCCCGCCGCGCCGCGCCGGCTGCCATGATGTCCATTGCGTCCCCTTCGCCATTTTGCGTGCGCCAGTGTGGGGCCGGGTGCAGAGCGGCGCAATAGTGGTTTGTCCGCGCTGGCCTGGGATTGATCAGCCGGCGGACATGCGCGGTACCGCCTCCAACAGGCTGAATTCACGCCACACGGGACGGAGATTGCACAAGTCAAAGCCCACCGCCTCCAGCAACGTGCGCAACTCATCCGTCGATCGTTCGCGACCGGACAATCCCACCAGCATGTTGAGGTCTGAACGGGCGATAGCCCGGTCGGCCGGGTTGTCGCCCAAGCGTGCCGGCATCACCCGCTCGATCAGCAGCAGCTTTGCGTCGTCGCCCATCGCCCGGCGGCACTGCTTCAGGATCGCGATGCACTGGGCG
Organism: uncultured Burkholderiales bacterium; assembly: GCA_964431425.1. Classification (GTDB taxonomy): domain Bacteria; phylum Pseudomonadota; class Gammaproteobacteria; order Burkholderiales; family Usitatibacteraceae; genus UKL13-2. Next base: position 6,708 of record CAYSKY010000051.1, on the reverse strand, counting down.
TCATCCCAGTTGTGCAGAATGCTCTTGAGCAGGTAGGCATCTCCGCCCGCCGGCACGGCCTCGAAAAAACTGCCGCTCACCAGGGTGCACCGCGCCTCCACCCCAGCGCGTTCAAGATGCGCCGCCGCACCGTCCATGGCGTGCGGCAGGTCGAACAAGGTGCTGCGCATGGCCGGATGAGCGAGCAGCAAAGCCGCGATGACGCCGCCGTAGCCGCCGCCCACGTCCACCACGTGGCGGATTTGCCGCCAGTCGTACGCGCCAACCAGCCCTGCAGCCACCAGTCCGGTGATTTCCACCATGGCCTGGTTGAACACTGCCGCGCCACGTGGATCGCGCTCGATGTGGCCATACCCGCTTGATCCGCTCTCGACGCCAGACAACTGCCGCGCGCTGCGCCCGGTGCGCACGCTCTCCAGCAGGCCCGCCCATACCGGCCAGTGATAGCGTCCGCACCAGATCGCCCAGTGCCGCAGCGAGTGCGGCGCGTCGCTGCAAAGGTGGCGGCCGGCTTCAGCCAGCGCAAAGCAGCCGTCCGCGCGCTCCTCGAAAATTTCCAGGCTGGTCAGCGCGTGCATCAGGCGTTGCAGCGCGTCGGCGTGGCAGCCGGCTTCAGCGGCCAGGTCCTGCACCGGTTTCGGGCCAGACGAGAGCCGCTCGGCCAGCTGCAATTCGGCCGCCACGCCGATTGCCTGCGACATCCAGCTCGCGCCGATTTGTTCCAGCAGGCGCTGCACATTGCCATCCGGTGTTGACTCCTCCACCGCGTCGTTGGCGTGCACGATCACTCCTGCGGAATCTTGTGTTCGCGGATAAAGCGCTTCCAGGTTTCCACATCTTCGCGAACCACCTTGGCCAGCCCTTCCGGCGTGGTGGCTTCGGGCTGCACCGCCTGCTTGTTGAACTGCTCGCGCAAGCCGGGGTCCTTGAGGGCCGCCGCAATATCGCTGGCCAGCCGGTCGACGATGGCGCGCGGCGTCCCGGGCGGGGCAAACACGGCCTGCCAGGTCGGGCTGGAGACATTCGGCACGCCAGCCTCGGCCAGGGTGGGCAGATCGGGCGCCACCGGACTGCGCGACGCGCCGAGCGTGGCCAGCATGCGCAGCTTGCCGTCCTTCACATGCGGATAGCCGTTGGCATAGGGCCCAAAATTGAGTTGAAGGCGCCCGGCGATCAGGTCCGGCATGGCCTGCACGCCGCCTTTGTACGGCACCTGCAACAGATCCACATCCGCCGCTTTCATGAACTCCGTCGCCACCATGTATTCCGCGAGCGAACCGGTGCCGTAGCTGAGCTTGCCGGGATTGGCCTTCGCATACTTGATGAATTCCGCAACCGAGTTGGCCTGGACACTGTTGGGCACGTACACGCAAAAGGTCAGGCGCCCCACCATGGAGACCGGCGCGAATTCGCCGAACGAACGAAACGGCGCCGATTTCTGCAGTTGCGGAATCGCCACCATGGAGGCGCTGGCCCAAAGCAGCGTGTAGCCGTCGGCTGGTGCGGTCAGCACCGACTGCGCGGCGATGGCGCCGCTGGCGCCGGGCCGGTTCTCCACCACGATTACCTGTCCCAGCGATTTGCCCAGCACCTGTGCCAGCGAGCGCGCGGCGGTGTCCGATGCACCACCGGCTGGAAACGGCACCACCAGCTTGACCGGTTTGTCCGGGTACGCCGCCATCGCGGAAACACTGGACAGCGCGGCCAACAGACCCATGCAGGTCGCAAGGCGGGAGAGGAAACTGGATTTCATGTCAGGCTCCGGTTGAACGATGCGTGCACGATAACCTTGCTCATCCCGCAGCGGAATCTGCCCGCGGGCAAAGTTGTCTTAAACCAAAAGTTTCAGCAAAATTGCTCCACTACAGGGGAACAGCATGGACAAGCTGCGCGCCATTGAATATTTTGTTGCAGCCGCCGAGGAGCACAGCTTCTCCGGCGCCGCGCGCCGGCTGGAGGTGAGTATCCCGGCGATTGCCAAGCTCATCAACGGGCTGGAGAAGAACCTGGGCGCCAAACTGTTTGACCGCGCCTCGCAGGGCCTCACCCTGACCGCCGACGGCGTGCGCTACCTGGAAGCCTGCCAGCCGCTGCTGGAACAGGTGGCGGCGGCCGATGAGTCGGTGGCGGGCGCCACGGTGCGTGCCCGGGGGTCGCTGGTGATCGGCACCCAATCCCAGCTGGCCACGCATTGCCTGGCACCCACCCTTCCGCATTTTCACGCGCGTCACCCGGATATCCAGCTCGATGTGCGCGTGATGAACCGCATCAGTGATGCCGATGCCGCGGCCGTGGATGTGTTTTTGCTGATGGGCTGGCCCGAAGCCGGCGACCTGGTGCACCGGCGCCTCGCGGAAACGCGTCAGCTGGTGTGCGCCACGCCGGACTACTGGGCGCGCCGTGGCACACCCGGTCACCCGAAAGACCTGACCGATCATCCCTGCTTCGCCATTCGCAACCCGGAGGGCACCGTCATCGACCTGTGGCGTTTCCGTCGCGACGGCGTCGAAGAAAACATTGCCGTCAGAGGCTGGCTCACCAGCAACCACCGTGACATCAACCTCGACGCCGTGCTGGCTGGCGAAGGCGTTGCACGCGTTTCAGACCTGACGGTACGGTCCTTTCTGGCGGATGGCCGGCTGATGCCGGTGTTGACCGACTGGGAAATCCAGGACGCACCACCCATCAACCTGTACTACCGGGCCGCAAATCGGCGGACCGCGCGGGTACGGGTATTTATCGATCACATCACGGCCTACTTCCGCGATCTGGAAGCACAACGCGGGCAGGACGTGGAGGTTCGCGCGGCCGAGCGACCCGAATGGTACGGACGCCGCTATGGACATATTTCCGCCGCCGTGCGAAACCGCAAGTAACCCCAGCATAAGGCGCTACATGGATCTCTCCGACCTTCTCCACCAACGCCGCAGCGTGCGCGATTTCCGGCCCGACGCCATTCCCGCCGAGCTGCTGCAATCAATTCTCGACGAAGCCCGCTGGTCTCCCAGCTGGTCCAACACCCAGCCCTACCGCATTGCCATTGCATCCGGCCCCTTGCGCGACAAGCTGGCCGCCGAACTCACTGCGCGCTTCGATGCCGGCAGCCGCGCGCTGGCCTGCGGCACGCTGGGCAAGGCAAAAGCGTTTCTCACCCGCGAGGGACTGCCCGACGGCGACTTCAAGGTGCACTTTGATTACCCCGAGGAGCTGCTGCCCGCGCGCCGCGCCACCGGTTTCGGACTGTACAAACTGCTGGGCATCGACCGGCACGACCATGCCGCACGCCATGCGCAGATGCGCAGGAACTTCGACTTCTTCGGTGCGCCGACGGTGATGTTCGTGTTTGTCCACGCGGGGCTGCGGGAATTCGCTGTGCTGGACGCGGGCATCTTCCTGCAGTCAATCATGCTCTCGGCCCAGTCCCACGGCCTTGGGACCTGCGCGCAAGGCGCCCTGGCCACCTGGGCCGGTCCGGTGAAATCGGCGTTCGACGTACCGCCGTCATACAAGCTGATCTGCGGGCTTTCCATCGGCTATGCGGCCGACAAGCCGGTCAATACCTACAATCCCGGCCGTGCTCCCGCCGAATCACTGTTGTTGCCGCCGCGATGACCGGTGCCATGCCAGCGTCATGCAGATGCAGGATAATCAGCAAGCCGGTAGACAAAACGATACCGGGGAGCTTGTTGAATTTCGGGCTGCAACAGAAAGCCGTGCTCGACACGAGGCACTTCCCTCTTTCCTAAAGAGGGATTGAAGGAGATTTTCGGTGGTCGTCATACGGCAACCGCTGAAAATCCCTCTCAATCTCCCTTTGGGAAAGGGAGAAGTGCATGGCGGCCAGCACGACGCAGTCTGCCCTGGCATTGTTCAACAAAACCCCGGATGACCGGCGCAATTCGAGGCTGCCCGAGTCGCCCACCACGCTCACATCACAGGAGAAAACCATGCTGAACCGCATCAAACTGCTGGCCGCAGGCTTGCTCGCTGCCAGTGCCCTGCCCGCCATGGCACAGACTGCGATCTGCTACAACTGCCCGCCCGAGTGGGCCGACTGGGGCACGCAGCTGAAGCTCATCAAGGAAAAAACCGGCATCACCGTGCCGCAGGACAACAAGAATTCCGGCCAGTCGTTGTCGCAGCTGGTCGCCGAGAAAGCCAGCCCCGTGGCCGACGTAACCTACCTCGGTGTGACCTTCGGCATCCAGGCCAAGAAGGACGGCGTGGTCACCGGTTACAAGCCGGCCAACTGGGCGGACATTCCCGACGGCCTGAAGGATCCGGATGGCGCCTGGTTCACCATCCACTCGGGCACGCTGGGCTTCATGGTCAACGTCGATGCGCTCAAGGGCAAACCGGTACCGAAATCCTGGGCCGACCTGTTGAAGCCGGAATACAAGGGGCTCATTGGTTACCTCGATCCGCCCAGCGCGTTCGTCGGTTACGTGGGTGCCGTGGCCGTCAATCAGGCCATGGGCGGCAACCTGAATGACTTCGGCCCGGCCATCAAGTACTTCGCTCAACTGCAGAAGAACGATCCGATCGTGCCCAAGCAAACCTCCTATGCGCGCGTGCTGTCGGGCGAAATCCCCATCCTGCTGGACTACGACTTCAACGCCTATCGTGCCAAATACAAGGACAAGGCCAATGTGGCTTTCGTGATCCCGGCCGAAGGCACGGTGGTGGTGCCCTATGTGATGAGCCTCGTGAACAAAGGACCGAACGCCGCCAACGGCAAGAAGGTGCTGGACTTCGTGCTGTCCGATGCAGGCCAGGCCGTATGGGCCAATGCCTATCTGCGCCCGGTGCGCGCCTCGGCGGTATCGAAAGAGGCGGCCGCCAAGTTCCTGCCGGCCAGCGAGTACGCCCGCGCCAAGACAGTGGACTACGGCAAGATGGCCGAAGTGCAAAAAGGCTTCTCCGACCGCTACCTGAAGGAAGTGAAGTAAACGCCTGAAGGTCCCGAACCGGCCGCGTTGCGTGTCGCAGCGGCCGGTTGTTTTTTGACCCTGCTCTGATGACCCCCGTCCGCCGCGAACTGTTTCGCCACCTCGCACTGCTGCTGCCCGCGATCACCATCTTCTCGGCCTTCTGGCTGTTGCCGATGGCGCGCCTGCTGTCGGTGGGCGCCGGCGGCGAGATGGGCATCGCCGCCTACTGGGCGGTGGTGACCGATTCGCGCTACTTCAGCAGCCTGGTTTCCACCGTGGTGCTGTCGGCGGGCGTGACACTGGCTACCATCATCATCGCCAGCATCGCCGGACTCTTCCTGCAACGCAACCGCTTCTTTGGCCGCAGCTTTCTCATCGCCACCCTCACCTTTCCGCTGGCGTTTCCCGGCGTGGTGGTGGGCTTCATGGTGATCCTGCTGGTGGGCCGGCAGGGGTTGGTGGGCAACATCACCGAATGGATGTTCGGCGAAAAGCTGGTGCTGGCCTATTCCATGGCGGGCCTGTTTCTGGGTTACCTGTATTTCTCGATTCCGCGCGTGATCCTTACCATCATGGCCGCCGCGGAAAAGCTCGATGGCTCGCTGGAGGAAGCGGCGCGCTCACTCGGCGCTTCGCCGTGGCAGGTGGTGCGCGACGTGATGATCCCGGGCCTGAAGTCCGCGCTGATTTCCTCCGGCGCCATCTGCTTTGCCACCAGCATGGGCGCCTTCGGCACTGCCTTCACGCTGGCCACCAAGATCAACGTGCTGCCCATCACCATCTACAGCGAGTTCACCAACTACGCCAACTTCGCGCTGGCGGCGGCGCTGTCCATCGTGCTGGGGCTCATCACCTGGCTGGCACTGGCGCTGGCGCGCTCGCTGGCCGGTTCCACCGTGGCTGCAGCAGCATGAGCAGCACCAATGCGAAGCGCGGTCTGCGCTTTTACCTGCAACTCGCCTTCACCATCGCGGTGTGCGCCTTTCTGCTGGTGCCGGTGGTGCTGTCCATCATGGCCGGCATTACCGAAAACTATTTTGTGGGCATCAAGAGCGGTGTCACGCTCAGATGGGTGGTGGAAGTCTGGTCGCTGTATTCCAAAACCATTTTCCTGTCGCTGGGCATCGCGCTGGCCACGCTGGTGGTGACGCTCATCATCGGTGTGCCGGCGGCTTACGTCCTGGCGCGGCGGCAGAACCGCTACACGCGCTGGATCGAGGAACTGCTGGTGCTGCCGGTGGCGGTACCGGGCCTCGCCACTGCGCTGGCGCTGATCCTGCTCTACGGCCAGTTGAGCGGCTTTCGCACCAGCTGGACCTTCATCCTGGTCGGCCATGTGCTGTTCACGCTGCCGTTCATGGTGCGGTCGGTGCTGGCGGTGATGGGCGCCATCGATCTCAAAACGCTGGAAGACGCGGCCGCGAGCCTCGGGGCCACGTTCTCGCAGCGCTTCTTTCACGTGATTTTGCCCAACTGCCGCCAGGGCATTCTGGCCGGCGCGCTGATGGTGGTCACGCTGTCGATGGGCGAGTTCAACATCACCTGGATGCTGCACACGCCGCTCACCATGACCCTGCCGGTGGGGCTTGCCGATAGTTACGCCTCGATGCGACTCGAGATTGGCTCGGCCTACACCATCATCTTTTTCATCATGATCATCCCGCTGCTGATCGCCATGCAGTGGATGACCGAACCCGCTAAAGCGAAGCACGCCGCCCATGGATAACACCGTCAGCATCCGCCTGGCCGGTTGCGCTAAGACCTTTCCCGACGGCAC
>CAYSKY010000050.1:0-12171 GCA_964431425.1 uncultured Burkholderiales bacterium | reverse complement strand
CAGCATGTCCAGCGCCATGTGGGCCGCGCGGCCGGCGTGATCCGCCACCGGCGTGGGCACGCCGGCCACTGCCATGTAGGCGTCGCCAATGGTCTTGATCTTTTCCAGTCCGCGTCGCTCGGCGATCGCGTCAAACAGCGAGAACACCTCGTTGAGCATGCTCACCAGTTCTTCAGGGCTCATATTCTCGGACAGTGTCGTGAAGCCCACGATGTCGGCGAACAGCACGGTCACATCGCGAAAACTGTCGGCGATGATGCCGGGATCCGACTTGAGCCGCTCGGCAACAGAGCGCGGCAGAACGTTGAGCAGCAGCCGCTCGGATACCTTCTTTTCCGCGAGCACGGCTTCGTATAGTCGTCGCGTCTCCAGGTGAAGCAGCCGAACTTCCAGCATGTTATGCACCCGCATCAGCACCTCCGCCAGGTCAAACGGCTTGGCCAGAAAGTCACGCGCGCCGGCGGCAAGCGCCCGCAACTTGTGTTCCGGCTCGGCGGTGAGCACCAGCACCGGCAGATAGCCGTCGGCTTCAATCTGTTTGAGGCCCTCCATCACGGCGAAGCCATCCATGCCCGGCATGGCGAGGTCCAGCAGGATCAGGTCGTACTGATTGAGCTGGTGAATCCGGCAAACCTCGGCCGGGTCGGTGGTCGACGCGACGAAGGCATATCCTTCGTTGCGCAGCATCCGGTCGAGCAGAAGGATATTGGCCTTTTGATCATCGACGATCAGGATTCGCGCTTGATGGATGTTTGCGATGGTCATCATGCTTGCAGGCATTCCGTCCTTTCGGTGCTGGTCTCAGGTACCCCTGCCAGCGCCGCATTGACGGAAGCGGTGAACTGGTCAATGTTGATGGGCTTGGTAAGGTACTGGAAGAAACCCGCATTCATGCCGCGGCGAATGTCATGGGGCATCGCGTTGGCGCTGATGGCGATCACCGGGATCGTGGCGGTGGCGGGGTCGAGGCGCAGCATCTCCAGCGCTTCGATGCCGCTGATGTCCGGCAGGTTGATGTCCATGAGGATTACATCCGGCTTGCCGGTTCGGGCCCGTTCGATGCCCAGTTGTCCGGTGGTTGCGCTGATCAGTTGCAGGTCGCGCCGGCGGGCGATGATTTGTTCCACCAGCTTCATGTTGGCCGGATTGTCCTCAACGTACAGAAGTGTGCGCACCCGGTCAAAGCGGGTACCTTCCAAAGGCGGGGCGGTGGACAGCGTATCGGCGCCGGTGGCGGATTGGGGTGTGCTGGCTGGCTGAAGTTCAATCCAGAACGTGCTGCCCACCCCGACGTCGCTTTGCATGCCGATGGTTCCGCCCAGCAGTTCCACCAGTTGCTTGGCGACCACCAGCCCGATGCCGGTTCCTTCTTCGCCGGCGCCTTCCTGTCCCAGGCGGTTGAAGGGCTGGAACAGCTGTGCCTGCAGCGCCGGCGCCAGGCCTGCGCCGGTGTCGCGAATACTTACCAGAATCCTGCCGGTGGCGGTCACCGTGTGACTGACTTGCACGTCGCCCCGCTCACGGTTGTACTTGATGGCGTTTGACAGCAGGTTCAGCAGGATCTGCTTGAGGCGGGTGCGGTCGGCATGCACGATACAGGGGGTGTCGAACACCGGGAAGTGCATGCGAATGCCGCGTCGCGCCGCCTCCACTTCCACCATGCCGTGACACTCGTCGAACACTTCGGCCAGGGATACAGACTCCGGTGACAGCGACAGTTTTCCGGCCTCGATCTTGGCGAGGTCAAGAATTTCGTTGATCAGCGTAAGCAGGTGCCATCCGGCATGAAGGATCTGGCCGATGCTTTCCAGCTGGGGCGGTGCAGGCGGCGGGGATTCGGATTTCATGAGCTGCGCGAAGCCGAGGATGGCATTCAACGGCGAACGCAGTTCATGGCTCATGCTGGACAGGAAATCCGACTTTGAGCGATTGGCCTTTTCCGCGACCACGGTGGCGCTTTCGAGTTCGATGTTCTTTTCCTGCAACACCTGGTCGAGGCGTTTGCGCTCGGTGATATCGCGCGCGGCGGCAAACACGCCCAGCAGGCGGCGGTCGCGGTCAAAGAACGTGCTGGCGTTGTAGGACACCACCGTTTCCAGGCCATCGCGGTGGCGCGCGGTCAGTTCGTAGTCCGCCACCTTGCTTTCGGCCAGTACCTTGCGGATGCCGGCCTCGGCGCGGTCGGGATCGGTGAAGTAGCTCTTGAAGGGCGCGCCGATCAGCTCATCGCGGGTGCAGCCGGTGAGCGCTTCCATCTGCTTGTTGACGTCGCTGATGATGCCCTTGGGGTCGGTCGTCATGATCGCGTCGGTGTTGGCCTCGATCAGCGAACGGGTGTAGAACTGCTGGTCGCGCAGGCGCTGGTCCAGGTGTTTCTGTTCCTCTTCCACCTGCTTTCGGACGGTATTGTCGGTGCCGATGAGCAGGTAGCCGATGATGGCGCCATCGGCGTCGCGCAGCGCCGTCACCGACACCACCGCCGGGAAACGGCTGCCGTCTTCGCGGATGTAGGTGAGCTCGTAAATGTCCTCGATGCCGCGCGAGGCTTTGAATACCAGGGCCTCAAATCCGGGGTTGATGGTGGTGCCCAGCTCAAGGCTGAGCGCCCGGGCGCGGGCGATGAGTTCGCGCGGGTCTGAAATGTCGGCCGGGGTGACCTTGTTCAACACGTCGGCGGCGGCATAGCCCAGCATGCGCTCCGCACCGACGTTGAAGATCTGGATGACACCCTTGGCGTCGGTGGCGAGACTGGAAAAATTGATGCTGTTGAAGATGGCGTTTTGCAGGGCACCCGCCTTCAACAGGGCTTCCTCCGCCTGTTTGCGCGCAGTGTTGTCGGTGCCGATGAGCAGATAGCCGATGATGTCGCCCTGTGCATCTCGCAGCGCGGTGACCGAAACCACCGCGGGAAAGCGGCTGCCGTCTTCGCGGATGTAGGTGAGCTCGTAAATGTCCTCGATGCCGCGCGAGGCTTTGAATACCAGGGCCTCAAATCCGGGGTTGATGGTGGTGCCCAGCTCAAGGCTGAGCGCCCGGGCGCGGGCGATGAGTTCGCGCGGGTCTGAAATGTCGGCCGGGGTGACCTTGTTCAACACGTCGGCGGCGGCATAGCCCAGCATGCGCTCCGCACCGACGTTGAAGATCTGGATGACACCCTTGGCGTCGGTGGCGATGCTTGAAAAGTTGATGCTGTTGAAAATGGCCCGCTGCAGCGCGCTGGCTTTATAAAGGGCCTCTTCGGCCAGCTTGCGGGCCGTGTTGTCGGTGAGAACAATCAGGTACCCGATTGCACCGGGGCCGGCATTGCGCAGCGCGGTGACCGATACCATCGCCGGGATGCGCGTGCGGTCGGCGCGGATCAGGTTCAATTCATAGATGTCCTGCAGGCCGCGTGCGGATTTGATGAAGAACGACGCCAGCCCGGCCGCGACGACGGTTCCCAGTTCGGCGCCCAGCGCGCGTGCGCGGGTGGCCAGTTCCTGGGGGTCGCAAAGCCGATCCGGTGTGAGCTTGCCCACCACCTGGCCGGGTGTGTAGCCCAGCAAGCGCTGCGCCCCCACGTTGAACAGCTGGATCACGCCGGCTGCGTCCGTGGCGATGGCCGCAAAGTCCGCGCTGTCAAAGATGGCATCGCGCAAAGATATTGCGACATTCCCGACAAAGGCCTCGCCCGTTGGCGCGCTGCGCTCCGATACTACCTGGGCTTCTGGCAAGGGTTCCCCCGGGGGTTGTCGCCCGCAGGCAGCGGTCGCAGGTTGCAACCGGTGCGTGGCGTGGTTCGGGGGGAAGTCTGGCGTCGGCAGGCGCAGAGTTCTGTCTGCTATCGAACAGAGCGACCCTCAGCCACGCAAGCAGCATCCACCGGCCAGCGTTGCGGTGGAGGTTGCCTGGGCCGGCTAGTTGGTGGCGGTCTTCGCAGCAGGGCGGGCGGCAGGCGGTCGCCAGTCGCGGAACACATCGAGGTCAAAGCCGTCCGGGTAGAACAGATAGCCCGGCGCATGTCCCGGCTGGTCCGTGACGCCGTACTGCCAGATGATCTTCTTGGTCTTGCGATCCACCACGATGACGCGGTGGCGCAGGTCGTCGCAGATAAGGATGTCGCCGGTGTCGGGCAATTCGCGTGCGATCGAGGGGTGGTCCAGCATGGCTTCACCGGCCTGTCTAACGTCGTACTGCCACAGCACCTTTTTCGTCGCCGGATCAAAGATCACCACGCGGCCCGGCTTCCAGAAGTCGGCCACGATCACGTTCTTGCCGTCCACCGTCGGGAAAGCGTCGGACACGTAGCGGATGCCGGGGGCCTGCACGCTCCAGACCACCTTGCCCTCGCGGGTGATGCGCGAGATCCACGAGCCCTGGATCTCGGAGACGAGGATGTCGCCGTTGGGCATCGGCGTGGCGCCATTGGGGAAGCCCAGCGAATGCGGCGGGTCATGCTTGCAGGAACCCTTTTTGCCCCACTGTGTGTCGATCTTTTGCGTCTTCGGGTCGATGATGAGAACGCGGCAGTTGCGGATGTCGGCGGTGAGAAACTTGCCGTCGGGCAGCAGGTGCGCGTCATCAGGGTAGTTCAGTTCATTGGGGCCGCTGCCGGCCTTGTCGGGCGTGCCGTAGATCCACGTCATTTCGCGCTTTTCGTAATCCACGATATGCACGTCGTAGTTGTCTTCCTCGCTCACGGCCAGTTGCTTGCCGTCCTCGGAGAAGTTCACATCCTCGTTGCCGCTGTACACCGACAGGTTGGGTGAGGGGAATTCCCAGACGATGCGTTTGTCCGGCGCGATTTCAATCAGCCGGTTGTTGCGCCGGTCCGCGACGACGATGGGGTAGGGGAGCGGCTTGCCCCAGGACGCCACCGGTGTTTTGCGGTTGCCGCTGATGGCCGGGATCGGCGGCAGCACCGTGCCGCTGGAGACAACACCGGCGCCCTTGGAGCTTTTCATGGCGGCGGCGAATTCGGGAGGTGTTTCAGCGAAGGTGGACAATGCGGCAAGGGCGCCCAGTGCGGCAAGGGCGGCGAAGAGGTCGGGGAGTCGGGTCTTGGTAGTCATGCACAACAAGGTATTCAAGGCAGGGGCAGACGGGTTGACCCATGTCAAACGGCCTGCGACTGTGGCACCGAGCCATCGCTGCGCGTCCGCCCGACAGCCCTGCTTTTAGGCGACAATGCTCGCCAGATAACGAGACGCGCCGCCGAAACGGCAGGGGCATCCGCCAACCACACATCCGGAGGAAATTTCCGCTATGACATTCGCCGCGCTCACCGGCTGGGGTAAGTGCCTGCCGCCTGCCATTCTTACCAACGCCGACCTGTCGACGTTCCTGCCCACCGACGACGCGTGGATTACCAGCCGTACCGGCATGAAGGAACGGCGCATCTCCCACGTGTCCGGCATCGAGATGTCGTATGTGGCGGCCTCCCGTGCACTGGCCTGCGCCGGCGTGGCGCCGGACGAACTGGACATGATCATTTACGGCAGTTGCAGCTTTGATGAGCACGTGCCCAATTCCGCCTCCGGACTGCAGGTGAAACTGGGCGCGCACAAGGCCGCAGCCATGGACGTGAACACCGCCTGTACCAGTTTTTTGTATGGCATGTCCACCGCCACTGCGTTCATCAAGTCGGGTGCAGCGAAAAAGGTTCTGGTGATCGGCGTCGAACACATCTCCAAGTTCATGGACTGGCAGAACCGCAACGTGTCGGTGCTGTTCGGTGACGGGGCGGCCGCCTGCGTATTCGAAGCCACCGACAAGGAAGAGGGCGTGATCGCGCAAAAGCTGCAGTGCTTTGCCGATGCCCGCCAGACCCTGCGCGTGCGCGGCAAGGGGGCGGCCTACGCAAACATCGGCGTGATGCTGGGTGATACGCGCTGGGATTTCGACGGGCAGGAGATTTTCAAGAAGGCCGTCATGGGTATGTCTGAAGGCAGCCTGGATGTGATGGCGCAGGTGGGGGTGGGCATTGACGACATTGAAGTCATCGTCCCGCACCAGGCCAACCTGCGCATCATTGAAGCGGTGGCCAAGCGTGCCGGTGCCTCGATGGACAAGGTGTTCCTGACCGTACACAAGTACGGCAACATGAGCGCCGCCACCGCACCCGTGGCCTTGGTGGATGCGCTCGAAGCGGGTCGCGTGAAGCCGGGTTCGCTGGTGCTGATCCCCGCGTTCGGCGCCGGGCTCACCATGTCCGCGCACCTGATCCGCTGGGGCGATCGCGTGACCCCCAAGGGCACCACCGACATCGATCTGCCGCCTTGCGAAAAAACTGCGCTGCAAATGGTGCAGGAGATCATGGCCATCAAGACCCCGCATGAGCGCTCGGAGGCGGCGTTGATGGGGGTGCGGTTTATTGAGCAGATGTAGTAGCGGTAACGTTTCGCTGCGACCGCCAATCCCCCTCGATCCCCCTTTGGAAAAGGGTGGGGCCGCTGCGCGGGTCGCGTGACCAAGTTCTGAAATTCAGTTTCCCGCCAAGGTTCGGCCGATAATCAATGCGACTCTGCAGGAAAGAACCACTTCCCCCTTTTTTAAAGGGGGAACGAGGGGGATTTGCGGTGATTAAATTGTGGTGCCGCTACCAGAAAAGCCCCATCACCGATCCTCATACCAGTACTTCTGCGTAAACCGCGCGTACTTCCCCTTGTCGATCAGCATCCAGAATCCCACGCGCGGCATCACCGTGAGGTAGTGCCAATCGCCATGCTTGTCGTACTTGCGAGTTGAGGTCACCGCCCGCGCGCCGTTGGCCCGGGCGAATCTCCGGCCTTGCGGTTTTCCCAGGCGCTTCAGGTCCACCATGACGCGGATGTCTTCGGCATACAGCATGGTCTCGTCGTAGCCGCCGATTTCCTCGAAATCCACGCGACGGCAAAACACCACGCCCGCGTCAAAACCGAAGGCGTACACCAGTGGCACCGCTACCAGCCAGGTGCAGAAAATGCCCAATGACCACCGGTCCGGATGCACGCCCGTCGCACCCACCACGACCTTGCCGGATCGCATGCAGTCTTCGATGGCATTGAAGGTCTCGGGATGGATGCGCGAATCGGCATCGATGAAGCAAAGGATTTCACCGCGGGCGATGGCTGCACCGCCATTGCGGGCGGCGGCGATGGCGCGCTTTTCGATGTGCGCCACGCGGCAACCGCGCGCTTCGGCGATGGCAGCCGTCACATCTGTGGAGGCGTTGTTGCCGACGATGACTTCGATGGCGTCTGCACCGTCGCGATATTGTCGTCGGGCCACGTCCACGGTATCCAGCAGCGTGGGCAGCCAGCCCGCTTCGTTGTAGGCGGGAATGACCAGCGAGAACTTCAGCGCCGCCGTGCTCTGCGGATCGCTCACAGCGCCAGCGGGCCTTCGTCCATGGCCGATACCTGCTCGCGCAGTTCCAGGATGCGGTCCTGCCAGTAGCGCTGGGTGTTGAACCAGGGAAAGGCCAGCGGAAAGGCCGGGTCCTGCCAGCGTTGTGCCAGCCACGCCGAATAGTGGATGAGCCGCAGCGTACGCAGGGCTTCCAGCAGGTGCAGTTCGCGGCGGTTGAAGTCGGCGAATTCCTCGTAGCCCTCCAGCACATCGCGCAGCTGCCGGGTCATTTCCTCGCGGGTTCCGGATAACAGCATCCACAGGTCTTGCATGGCGGGGCCGGTGCGGCAGTCGTCGAAGTCGACAAAATGCGGGCCATCGTCTGTATAGAGTACGTTGCCCACGTGGCAGTCGCCGTGCAGGCGGATCTGCAGCACCTCGCCGGCGCGATCAAAACAGTTGCGCACGCCGCCCAGCGCCTGGTCGATCACCGAGCGCCAGGTTTCACGCAGATCGTTCGGGATGAAATCGCTGGCCACCAGCCAATCGCGCGGCTGTTCACCAAAGGACGCGACCGTGATGGCCGGCCGGTGCTGGAAGGGAACGATGGCGCCCACGGCGTGGATGCGCGCAAGAAAGCGTCCCAGCCACTCCAGCACATCGGGGTTGTCCAGTTCCGGCGCGCGCCCACCGCGACGCGGCGACAGGCTGAAGCGGTAGCCGGCGAAGCTGTGCAGGGACTGCCCGCACACCAGCAATGGCGGCACGACCGGAATCTCACGGCCGGCCAGTTCCTGCGTGAAATGGTGTTCTTCCAGAATCTGCGCGTCGCTCCAGCGGCCTGGCCGGTAGAACTTGGCGATCAGCGGCAGCGAATCTTCGATACCGACCTGATAGACGCGGTTTTCGTAGCTGTTCAGCGCCAGCATGCGGCCGTCGACGCGAAAGCCTGCGCTTTCAACGGCGTCGAGCATCACGTCCGGTGTGAGGCCGGCATAGGGAGTTTCGCTGTTGGGTTCGCGCTCGGACATGGCGCATTGTAGCCGCCGCTACTTTGTCGCCCGCATGTTTGAATGCGGATCCAGCACTGGGGCGGTTCGCAGGCCAAAAATGCCTGGGAAGCCGCGCCAATGCTGGACTTTGCCAGGTGGCAGCCGGCTTGCGGACCGATGTCCCGGCGGGGTGAAGCAGGGCAAACGCGATAAAATGAACGCCTCTTCTTCGAGGTTGTTTTCACATGTCCGCACTCAGCTGTCTGCAAATTCTCTCCGGCAAGGCGCCGGCCGATACGCCCGTCACCATCAAGGGCTGGGTCAAGACCCGCCGCGATTCCAAGGCCGGCATTTCCTTCGTCAATGTGTCCGATGGTTCCTGCTTTCACCCGGTGCAGGTGGTGGCCCCCAACACCTTGGCCAACTATGCCAGTGACGTGCAGCGCCTCACCGCCGGCTGTTCGGTCGAAGCCACGGGCCTCATCGTGCCCTCGCCCGCAAAGGGCCAGCCGTTCGAAATGCAGGCCACCGACATCAAGGTGGTGGGCTGGGTGGACGATCCGGACACTTATCCGATCACCCCCAAGGCGCACACCATGGAGTTCCTGCGCGAGGTTGCCCACCTGCGGCCGCGCACCAACGTGATCGGCGCCGCCACCCGCGTGCGCCACACCATCGCCTCGGCCATCCACCGCTTTTTTCACGAGAACGGCTACCTGTGGGTGAACACGCCGATCATCACGGCGTCTGATGCGGAAGGCGCGGGCGAATTGTTCCGCGTGTCCACACTGGACATGATGAACCTGCCGCGCACGCCGGACGGCAAGGTCGATTTCTCGCAGGACTTTTTTGGTCGCGAAGCCTTCCTCACGGTTTCAGGCCAGCTCAACGTCGAAACCTATTGCATGGCCCTGTCCAAGGTCTACACCTTCGGGCCGACCTTTCGCGCCGAGAACTCCAATACCTCACGCCACCTCGCCGAGTTCTGGATGATCGAGCCGGAAATCGCGTTTGCCGACCTGGCCGACGACGCCACACTGGCTGAAGCCATGCTCAAGTACGTCATCAAAACCGTGCTCAATGAGCGCGCCGACGACATGGCGTTCTTCGAGGAGCGCATCGAGAAGGGCCTGATCACGAAGCTGGAAAACATTGTCAATTCCGAGTTCGTGCGCATGGACTATTCCGAGGCCATCAAGATCCTCGGCAGCACCAAGGAGAAGTTTGAATACCCGGTCAGCTGGGGTACCGACCTGCAGTCCGAGCACGAACGCTACATCGCCGAAAAGCACGTCAACGGCCCCACCGTGTTGATGAACTACCCGAAAGAGATCAAGGCGTTTTACATGCGTCTCTCCGACGACGAGAAAACGGTGGCTGCCATGGATGTCCTTGCGCCCGGCATCGGCGAAATCATCGGCGGCTCGCAGCGCGAGGAACGCCTCGATGTGCTCGACCGGCGCATGATTGAGTGCGGCCTGGATCCGGCCCATTACAGCTGGTATCGCGACCTGCGGCGCTACGGCACCGTGCCGCACGCCGGCTTCGGGCTGGGTTTCGAGCGCACGGTGTCGTACATCACGGGCCTGTCGAATGTGCGCGACGTGATTCCGTTCCCGCGGACGCCGGGGTCCGCCCGGTACTGATGTTCACTTGAGGAAAGCAGGTTGGTGTCATGGTCCCGATCAATCATCTGCGCAACCGTGTCGACCAGCTGAAGTTCCGCGCCGACCACACCTCCGATTCGATGGATCGCATGCGGCTCGTCCAGGAATGCAGTGAACTGGAACGATCGATCCAGGTACATGAAGACCAGCTGCGACGCGAGATGTCAGAGCTGGATTCAGCGCGCTCGCAGTTGCAGCGGATCAGGGCGAGGTTGTAGCGGCCTGTAGCATCCCTTGGTGTTCCCATCCAGACCTACCCCTTGTGTCGTGCAGTTCGGGGGAGTCAAATGAAAAGTGACCATGCCTCTCCAAGACAAAAACCTCGAGTCCCTTTTCAATAACAACCGCGCCTGGGCCGATCGCATTCGCGCCCAGCAGCCGGACTTTTTTGAAAAGCTCGCCAAGCAGCAGAACCCCGAATTCCTGTGGATCGGCTGTTCAGATTCACGCGTGCCCGCCAACGAAATCGTCGGCCTGATGCCGGGCGAGGTGTTCGTGCATCGCAACATCGCCAATGTGGTGGTGCACACGGACCTCAACTGTCTGTCGGTGATCCAGTTCGCGGTGGATGTGTTGAAGGTGCAGCACATCATGGTGGTGGGACATCATGGATGCGGTGGCGTGCGCGCCGCCTTGTTTGACGATCGTGTCGGGCTGGTGGACAACTGGCTGCACCATGTACACGACGTGCGCGACAAACATGCGGCGGCACTGGAGGCTATTGGTCTGTCAAATGCACGTGTGGACAAGCTGTGTGAGCTTAATGTGATCGAGCAGGTGGCCAATGTCTGCCAGACCACCATCGTGCGCGATGCCTGGGAACGCGGACAGGAGGTGGCCGTGCATGGCTGGGTTTACAGTCTCAAAGACGGCCTGTTGCGAGACCTTGGCGTCACCATCGTCAATCGCGAGGAATCGGGCCGCGTCTGCCGCGAAGCCATCGAAGCCGCAAAGTTGCGCACCGCCTGAATACCCGTTAGTGGGCGCTGCACAAATCGTGCGCGTCGCGCCGCAGTAGAATGCCGCATCCCTCCACCGGACGCCCGCCATGACTGCACGTGATGCCATCCCCGCCCTGAACCTCGATACCGCAAGGCTGCTGCAGGACATTTCCGCGCAGTGGGACGCCGATCTGGTCCCGCAACTCACCGAGTACATCCGCATTCCCGCCAAGTCACCGGGCTTCGACAAGGCCTGGGCCGCGAATGGTTATCTCGACGCGGCCATCGCGCAGGCAGAGGCCTGGGTGGCGGCGCAAAACGTGCCGGGCCTGTCGCTGGAGGTGCTGCGCATCGGTGAACGCACGCCGGTGCTTTACTTTGACATCCCCGCCACCGGCGGCCTGTCCAACGACGCCAGCGTGATGTTCTACGGCCACCTCGACAAACAGCCGGAGATGACCGGCTGGCGGCCGGGGCTGGGGCCATGGACCCCGGTGTACGAGGACGGCAAGCTCTACGGCCGCGGCGGTGCGGATGACGGCTACGCGGTGTTCGCCGCACTCTCGGCCATCATGGCGCTGGACAAACAAGGCGTGGCGCGCCCGCGCTGCGTGGGTCTGATCGAAACTTGCGAGGAGAGCGGCAGCTACGATCTGCCCGCCTATCTCGATGCGCTCGCGCCTCGCATGGGCGACGTGAAACTGGTCATGGCCCTCGATTCCGGTGCCGGCAATTACGATCAGATGTGGGCGACCACCTCGTTGCGCGGCCTCGTCAACGGCACCCTGACGGTGAATGTGCTGACCGAGGGCGTGCATTCGGGCGATGCGGGTGGCGTGGTGCCCTCCTCGTTCCGTGTGGCGCGCCAGTTGCTGGATCGCATCGACGACTCGCGCACCGGCGTGGTCAAGCCCGAGGTGTTCAATTGCGCCATTCCCGCCGAACGTGTCGCGCAGGCGAAGCAGGCGGCGGAAATTCTCGGCGAATCCATGTGGCAGCGCTTCCCCTGGGACAGCTGTTGCAGCGACGAAGGCAAATTCACCTTCGTGCAGCCGGCCACCAAGGACCCGGTCGAACTTATTCTGAACCGCACGTGGCGCGCTGCTCTGGCCGTGACCGGCGCGGGTGGTTTGCCGGCCATCGAATCGGCGGGCAATGTGCAGCGCCCGTACACAGCGCTGAAACTCTCGCTGCGCCTGCCGCCGCTGGTACACGCGCCCACGGCGGCGGCCAGCCTCAAGCGGACACTGGAAACCGACACCC
>CAYSKY010000049.1:0-12298 GCA_964431425.1 uncultured Burkholderiales bacterium | reverse complement strand
TCCGACTTGGCGCGCAGGGCTTCCATGATCTTGTCGCGCTCTCCTGAAATCACTTCAGTCAGCGTGCGCTGGCTGAACTCATCGCGCAGGTCGTTGTTGATCGACTGCGACAACCGCACTTCTGCCGCATTCAGGTCGCCCTTGGTGGATACCAGGAACTGCTTGACGTCGATGATGCGGTACTTGACGAAGGAATCGACCAGAACGTTGTTCTTTTCCTTGGTCTGGATTCGCTCGGCATCCTTGGTATCCAGGGTCTGGATGCGCGTGTCGTAGAGCCGTACGTTCTCGATCATCGGCAGCTTGAAGTAAAGGCCGGGCTCGGTCTGCACCGCAACCACCTCACCCAACCGCAACCGGATGGCGGCCTGGCGCTGATCAACCGTGTATGCCGAGAACACCATGGCCAGCAACACCAGCACAACGACGAGCACTACATTCGGGAGGTTCTTTTTCATGTTCGTTCTCCCTAGCGATTGCGCAGTTCACGTCGCGCTTCTGCAGCAGGCGTCGCGGATTCGGCGGTGGTCGTTACCCGCGGCACAGATTCCACCGGCATCGGTGCCGCCGGCGGCGCGGCAACGGTTGCGGCCTGAATCAGTTTGTCCAGCGGCAGATAGAGCAGGCTGTTGCCACCCTTCTGGTCGACGACTATCTTGCTCGTACTTTGCATCACCTGCTGCATCATATCCAGGTAAAGGCGCTCGCGCGTCACGCCCGGCGCCTTGTCATATTCGGTCAACACCTGTGAAAAGCGTGACGCATCACCCTGCGCATTGGCGATCACGCGCTGCTTGTGACCGTTCGCCTCTTCCATCAGGCGCGCCGCCGCACCACGGGCCCGCGGCAGTATGTCGTTCGCGTAGGCCTCACCTTCGTTCTTGAGCCGTTCGCGATCCTGCTTGGCACGCACAGCATCATCGAAACTGGCCTGCACTTGCTCGGGCGGCTGGGCGTTCTGTAGATTGACCGTCATGACCTGAATCCCGGTCTTGTAGCGGTTAAGGATCTGCTGCATCAGCGTCTTCACCCGCGACGCAATGTCCCCACGCCCCTCATACAGCACGAAGTCCATCTTGCTCTTGCCGACGACTTCCCGCATCGCCGTCTCGGCGACCTGGCGCACCGCCTCGTCGGGATCGCGGTTGTTGAATTTGTATTCCTCGGGACTGCTGAGCGTGTATTGGACGGCAAACTGCACGTCGACGATGTTCTGGTCCTCGGTCAACATCAGCGCTTCTTCGCGCATCTTGGTCTTCTGGTTGTTGCGGTGACCGACTTCCAGTGCGCGAACCTGCTGGACATTGACCACCTCTGCCGTTTCAATCGGATACGGCCAGTGCCAGCGAGGTCCCGCTTCGGTGGTCTGGGTGTACTTGCCAAGCCGCAATTCGATACCCTTGCTGCCTTGTTCGACAATGTAAAACCCGGTCGCCAGCCACACTGAAACCGCCAGGCCGCATGCGAGCGCGACACCACTGCCGATCACGTTGCCCGACATCCCGCCGCCGGGTTCACCGGGCGGATTGTTGCCGCTGTTCTTTGCACCAAAAAGACTGCCGATCTTCTGATTGAACTTACGCAGAATTTCATCCAGATCCGGCGGGCCGTCATTGCCGCCGCTGTTCTTGCCCCATTGCGGCCCTTCCGCCATGTGGGAAACACCGTCGGCGCCGCCGCCGCGCAGCCGGAACCGCACCCACAGGAACGGGTACGTCGCCAGCGCCAGCGGCCAGGACAGCGCACGCGCCATTGCACTTCGATCAAACGATCGCATTCAATTCACTCCGGGTTCGAAAATTATCAGTGGTTGTTTCTGCGCCGGCCGCCGTCGCAGCGTCGATCGCAAGTTCCTGCCCTTGGACAGCCAATTCGCCTGCAGGTTGCCGCCATTCGCCGGCCGGCGAGTAACCGTCGGCGATGGCCGACTCCTTGATGGCTTCGCGCAACATGCCGGTACCCAGGCCGGCCAGCGCGCTCATGCGCAATTCGCAAATCTTACCAGCTTCGTCGCGAAGCACGGCAGAGACGGGATTGGCATCAAGACGGTCTATTTTATTCAGCACGATGACCTGTGGGATGTCCTGCGCGTCGATTTCGGCCAGCACCGCATTGACATCGGCAATATGCTGTTCGCGCATGGGGTTTGATGCATCCACCACATGCAGCAGGAGATCGGCCTCCATGGCCTCGGTCAGCGTGGCGTGAAATGCGGCAACCAGGCCATGGGGCAGGTCCCGGATGAAGCCCACCGTATCGGACAGGGTGACGTGAATGCCGGGTTCGATGTACAACTTGCGGGTGGTTGTATCCAGCGTCGCAAACAGCTTGTCGGCCACGTAGGACGCCGCCCCTGTCATGCGATTGAACAGTGTGGATTTGCCGGCATTGGTGTAGCCGACGATCGAAACGTTGTAGACACCCGCGCGCTTGCGCCCCGACCGCTGGGTTGTGCGTTGCCGCTCCAGTTTCTTGAGGCGCTCCTTGAGTCGCTTGATGCGCTCGCCAACCAGGCGCCGGTCGATTTCAAGCTGCGTTTCGCCTGGGCCGCCGCGCACGCCGATACCGCCGCGTTGCCGCTCCAGATGGGTCCAGCCCCGCACCAGCCGGGTCATCAGGTGCTGCATCTGCGCCAATTCCACCTGGAGCTTGCCTTCGGCACTGCGCGCGCGCTGCGCAAAAATGTCCAGAATCAGGTCGGTGCGATCGATTACCCGCACACCAACTATTTTCTCGATGTTGCGGATCTGGATGGGCGACAACTGGTGATTGAACACAACCAGGCTTGCGGCATGCAATTCGACCGTTTCGCGGATCTCGTCTACCTTTCCACTGCCGGCAAACGTTGAGGCGTCGGGCTTCTCGCGCCGCCCCGTGACGGTGCCGGCGACCTGTGCCCCCGCGCTGGTCACCAATTCGACCGCCTCCGCAAGCTTTTCATCAAACTGCGCGTCGTGGATATCGATGCCGACGACGACAGCAAGGGCGCATACCGGCTGATTGGAAGTGAGTTGGGGTTTCATAGGGCGTCACGGGCGGACCGGGGCGAAGTCATGCGCGCGCGACCATCTCGCGCAACGGCATGCACCTCAACCTGCAATGTACATGGGGGCCGTGAGACAGCTTGCAACTGTGCCCCGCGGCAACCGTCCAAATTCGAGCCGGATACCCGCGCAGATCAGCTATCGGCGGCGTTCTCGAAGGGAATGGTTACCGCACGTGCCGGCACGACGGTTGAAATGGCATGCTTGTAAACCATTTGCGTCACCGTGTTCTTCAGCAGCACCACGTATTGATCGAAAGATTCGATCTGCCCCTGGAGCTTGATGCCGTTCACGAGGTAAATCGAGACGGGGACGTGTTCCTTGCGCAGAATGTTCAGGAACGGGTCTTGTAGTAATTGCCCTTTGCCACTCATTTTCTTGTTCTCCAGTTGCTGTTTTGGCGATCAGACTGCCTTGCGCCAATACGGCGCCCAACCTGTTGGGGCTTGGTGCACAGTCTGGCTACCACTGTAGCCTAAACCCGTGACCGCGCCAAGATTTACTTGGAATCAGACTTCAAATCGGGTAGACGGTTCCAAATTTCAAGCCAATTGTCGGAAAATGGCCCCAAAAACCTTGATTTTGAGTGGTTTACCGCCGCCCGTGGCACTGGTGCAGCTCGAAATCAGCTGAACATGCGCTTTGAACGTATACGCCCACGGCGCCGCTGGCGCTCCTGGCTGGCAGTCAATTCCTGGGGTTTCCGGTCTGCGTAAGGGTTGGATGCCTGCTTGAGATCCACCCGCAGAGGTGTGCCCTTGAGCTTGAATGCTTCGCGGAAGGCATTTTCCAGATATCGTTTGTAGCTGTCCGCCAGATTGGCCAGACCGCTGCCGTGCACCACCACCACCGGGGGGTTGTGCCCCCCCTGGTGGGCGTAGCGAAGCTTGGGGCGGTTCAAACCATTCATTGGCGGCTGATGGGCGGCCGTGGCAGCGATCAGGGCGCGCGTCAGTTTCGGCGTGGAGAGCTTTGCCATGGCGGCGGCAAACGCTTCATCAATGGACTTGAACAGCGGCATGACCCCCATCCCATCCTTCGCGGAAATGGTGTGGACATTGGCGAACTTCAGAAAGTGAAGCTTGCGATCGTATTCCGTCTTGATCCGATCTCGCGAATAAGTGTCGAGGTTGTCCCATTTATTGATGCCGACGACCAATGCACGCCCGGACTCCAGAATGAAACCGGCGATGTGGGCATCCTGATCGGAGATTTCCTGCCGCGCATCCAGCAGCAGCAGCACGACATTGGCATCCTCCACAGCCTGCAAAGTCTTGATCACCGAAAACTTCTCGACGGCTTCGAACACCTTGCCTTTGCGGCGTATGCCGGCGGTATCGATAATCGTGTATTGCTTGCCGTTGCGTTCCAGCGGGATATAAATTGAGTCGCGGGTGGTGCCGGGCTGATCGAAAGCGATGACCCGGTCCTCACCAAGAAGTCGATTCACCAGTGTGGACTTGCCCACATTCGGCCTGCCGACCACGGCAATGGTGGGATGGTCGGGATTGGGCTCGTCCACTGCGTCGGGAAACTTCGCCAGCAGGTCTTCAATCAGTTGGCGCACACCTTCACCATGGGCAGCCGAGATCGCCACCGGGTCGCCAATCCCGAGCTCATGAAACTCGGCGGTGACCATGGACTCATCCATGCCTTCGGTTTTGTTCACCGC
The DNA here is from genome assembly GCA_964431425.1 of uncultured Burkholderiales bacterium. GTDB lineage: Bacteria > Pseudomonadota > Gammaproteobacteria > Burkholderiales > Usitatibacteraceae > UKL13-2. The sequence goes on along the minus strand of CAYSKY010000049.1, from coordinate 7,582 downwards.
TAGCGTCAGTGGTATGCCGCGTGAATGCGCATCCTTGCGCAGGCGCTCGGCAATGACGTTGTCCTGCGGCGTCAGCCCATCGCGTCCATCGGTCACAAAAATAATCGCATCCGCCTCGGCAATGGCCTGGATGGTCTGCTTGGCCATCTCATGCATGATGCCGTCAAGCGCCTTGGGCTCGAATCCACCCGTATCCACCACCAGAAATGGCTTTGAAGCGCCACGGCCATGCCCGTAGTGGCGGTCACGCGTAAGGCCAGGCATGTCGGCGACGATGGCATCGCGTGACTTGGTGAGCCGGTTGAACAGCATGGACTTGCCGACATTCGGCCGGCCAACGATGACAATGGTGGGTTTCATGCCATCGGCCGGTTCAGATCACCTGACCGAGATGGCAAACACACCACCTTTTTCGGTTTGCGCGATGACACGATCGCCACTGGCAATCAAGGTCACGATGCGGCTGCCATCCGTTGCCAGCCGGCCTGAAAGGTCACCCTTTTCAGGCGACATTGCGTGAATCACGCCGTCCTTGTCGCCCACAACGACCTTGCCCTTGATGACGACAGGTGCCCCCGGCTCCCGCCGCTGCAATTTCTCCTGCCTCCATGCGGTGGCGCCGCCCGTCTTGTCCAGGGCGAAGACGTTGCCATCGGTGTCGGCCGTATAAAGATACTTTGCATCTACAGCAACGCCGCTCGCGCTGGAAATGTCCCGCGACCAGAGCATGTTGCCGTTCAGGGTTTCCACACAGCCAAGGCGCCCCTGGTAGACCGCCGCACAAATCCGCGTGTCATCCAGCACCGGCAAGCCCGAAACGTCGGCAACCCGTTCAAGCTCCGTCGAGCCGCGCGGCAGGGACAAAGTCGCTTCCCAGACCGGCTTGCCGGTATCCGCCTCCAATGCAATCAGCTTGCCTCCGGGATAACCCACGTAGATAACGCCACGGCTTGACAACACGCTGGCATTGCTGCGTACCGTCAGGGGGGGCGGTGTGCGCTGGAAAAACCATTTTCGCTTGCCGTCGATACGATTGAGCGCGATCAAACGGCCATCAGAAGTACGAACGATGACGTTGGTCTGCACCAGCGTCGGCGGCGCGAGCAACTCGCCGGTAATCGGGGTTTTCCACAACAGACGGCCGCCGGCATCCATTGCGATGACGTCGCCCTTGTCGGAACCCACTACCACCATGTTGTCGGCGGCGCTCACGCCCGCACTCAGGCGCGCCTTGGCCTCGATCCGGTTGATCACCCGTCCAGCTTCGTCAGAAAGCGCATAGACACTGCCGTCGTCCGAGGCCGCGTAGACAGCACGATCCATGAAGGCAGGAACAAACATCGGACTACCGGTGTGCGAAGACCCCGAAAGCCAATTTAGCGGCGAAGACACGATCTTCATGCCGGACGACCTGCCCACACTCGCAGACCAGGCCAACGAAAGATCGTTGCTCTTCAGTTCAGGCAGCACGACCGGCTTTTTGTCTCCGCCACCGAACCACGCACAACCGGCCGAAACGGCCAGTGCAGCCACCATAGCAATCCGTGCGCCACGACGCAGAGCTGTCGCCATGAAGTTGTTCACTATTTGTTTCCTTTGCTGTCGGCCGCAGGAGGTGCGACCGATGCGCTGCCGCCAAACGCATCCAGTTTGGCCTGGGAAACCGCCTTGAGTGCGCCGCGGTCACCAGCCTTTTCTACCGCCAGTTGATAAGCGGCACGGGCCTCATCCTTCTTACCCTGCGCGGCGAATACGTCACCACGGAGGTCTGCCGCCATTGCAATGAATCCCTCGTCTTTGACGCTGTCGAGCAACTTCAATGCGTCCTCAAACTTTTTCTCGTCCAGCAAAACTGCGGCGAGCCGCACGCGGGCGATTTGCTTGTAGGAGTCGCGGCCGTTGTCGGCCACCCATTGCAGATGGTTCCGCGCCGTCGCCAGGTCTCCGGCGTCAAATGCCGCCTTGGCAGCCAGCAGTTGCGCATCGGTAGCCTGGAAACTCTTCGGGTATTGGCCAGCCATGGCGGTTGCCGCCTCGGACAGTTTCTTGAACTCCTTGCTGGCAGCCACTTCCTGGGCAGTCTTTTCAACGCTCTTGAACAGCACTTCCGCTTCCTGCTGCTGCTTGGCCTGGTAGTACTTCCAGCCCTGCAGGCCGGCTGTTCCCAGCACGAAGGCCGCCACACCGGCATAGACCAGCGTGCCCCACTTGTCCCACCAGTCCTTGAGGGCGTCAATGCGTTCCTGTTCTTCCAAATCGTATGCGGCCATGAATTCTTTTCCTGAACTTTCTCGCTGAAACAAAAAATATGACGCGGTTCCACGTCAATTCGACTATCCGGGCTGAACCTCATCCAGACCCGACATGTGCGCCGCAACCTGCGCCGGCGCCACCAGCACCTGCTCGCCCGCCCGGCGTAACGGCTTCACACTGACTTTGCCCGCCGCCTGTTCATCGGCGCCCAGAATGATAGCAAAGCGGGCTCCGCTGGCATCCGCCTTCTTCATCTGCGACTTGAAGCTCGCCGTCTTGCCATCCGGCGTACCGTGCAGCGCCACCTGCAGGCCTTGGTCACGCAGTTGCTCAGCCACGACAAAGGCCTGGGGCGCCAGCCCCTCACCGAACAGCACGTAGGCGTCCAACCCATCCGACAATGCCGGGGGAGATTCCGCCAGCAGCATCATTACGCGTTCAACTCCAAAACCAAACCCGCAGGCCGGCGCCGGTTTGCCACCGAGTTGTTCCATCAACCCATCATATCGACCACCGCCGGCGATGGTCAGTTCCCAGTCGCGACCCTTGGCGACGAATTCGAACACCGTGCGGTTGTAGTAATCGAAACCGCGCACCAATCGCGGATTGACGACGAACTTTAGACCGGCAGCCTCGAGCCTCGCCTTGACGCCGGCAAAATGCTCGATTTCAGCTTCGCCGAGGTATGACTCCAACCGGGGCGCCCCTTCGACCAGGGACTGCATGGCGGGATTCTTGGTGTCCAGCGTCCGCAACGGGTTGGTGTACAAGCGCCGCTTTGCATCCTCGTCCAGTCGGTCGGCATTGGCCTCGAAGTACTTCACCAGCGCATCACGGTGGTCACGGCGCGCAGGTGCGTCGCCGATCGAATTCAAGTGCAGCACCACATCCCGGAAGCCAAGCCGCTGCCATAACCGCGACAGCATGATGATTTGCTCGGCATCTACGTCCGGACCCGCAAAGCCCAGCGCTTCGACATCAAATTGATGGAACTGGCGGTAACGCCCCTTCTGCGGACGCTCGTGCCGAAACATCGGCCCCCACGTCCACACACGCCGCGGTCCTTCGTAGAGGATATTGTGTTCGATGGCGGCGCGCACCAGCCCCGCTGTCGCCTCCGGGCGCAGCGTCAGCTTGTCTCCATTCATCGCATCCTCGAAGGAGTACATTTCTTTCTCAACAATGTCCGTCACCTCACCGATCGATCTCACAAAAAGCGACGTCGGCTCCACCACGGGCGTGCGCATCAGGCGGTAACCGTATTGCTCGAAAACCCCGCGCGTCGTGTCTTCAAGAAACTGCCAGAGCGGCGCGTCTTGCGGCAGCAGATCGTTCATGCCGCGGACGGCTTGCAAGGTTTTGCTCATTCGGTAGTACTGGGAGAATTGACCAAGGAGGCGGCCGGGAAGGCGAACCGCAGAAAACTTAATATTTTACAGGCATTTAACCCCGTACCGCCACCCAAATCTGGCGCCTGGCGCGCGGTCGGCGGGCAGTCCGTGCAGGTACCGCAATGGCACTCTGGGCTGCCGGGGCAGGATCAAGGTTAGCTTTCCACGCGACGCGCTTGGGCGGCCCTGTTGTTCAGGCCACGGCCTTTATCGGGATTTCTTTCTTGCGCGAACGTGCACGCCGCTCCACTCCCGGACTGTAATTCTTCTTCACGTAGTCATCTACCAGGGCCTGGAAATCCTCAGCGATGTGGTCACCCTTGAGCGTGACGGCCTTTTCGCCATCGACATAAACCGGGGCCACCGGCCGCTCACCGGAGCCCGGCAAGGAGATGCCGATGTCTGCCAGTTTCGACTCGCCCGGGCCGTTCACCACACACCCCATGACCGCAACGTGCATGTCTTCCACGCCGGGATACTGAAGCTTCCAGACCGGCATCTGGTTGCGGAGGTAGGTTTGGATTTTCTCCGCCAGTTCCTGAAAAAAGGTACTGGTGGTCCGGCCGCAACCCGGGCAGGCCGCCACCATCGGCGTAAATGAACGCAGCCCCATGGTCTGCAGGATCTCCTGGGCGACCACGACCTCCCGCGTGCGGTCACCGTTGGGTTCGGGCGTCAGCGATATGCGGATGGTATCGCCGATACCCTCCTGCAGCAGTACGGCCAGCGCGGCGGTGGAGGCAACAATTCCCTTCGACCCCATGCCTGCTTCGGTAAGCCCGAGGTGCAGCGGATAGTCGCAGCGCCGCGCGAGGTCGCGGTAGACCGCGATCAGGTCCTGCACGGCGCTCACCTTGCAGGAGAGGATGATCTTGTTCCCGGCCAGTCCGATATCTTCCGCCTTCGCAGCACTTTCAAGCGCCGACACGATCAGCGCTTCACGCATCACCGCATCTGCCTGGCGCGGCGTCGCCAGCTTGCCGTTTTCGTCCATCATGCGCGCAATCAGTTCCGGGTCCAGGGAGCCCCAGTTGACCCCGATGCGCACCGGCTTGTCGAAGCTGATCGCCGCTTCAATCATCGCGCCAAACTGGTCATCCCGCTTGAGTCCTTGGCCGACGTTACCCGGATTGATGCGCAGTTTGGCCAGCGCACGTGCGCAGTCCGGAATCTCGGTCAGCAACTTGTGACCGTTGAAATGGAAGTCACCTACAAGGGGGACTGCCACTCCCAGAGCGTCAAGCTTTTCGCGAATCTGCGGCACCGCACGGGCGGCCTCCATGGTGTTCACGGTGATACGCACGACTTCAGATCCGGCACGTGCGAGCGCTGCAACCTGAGCCACCGTCGCCGCGACATCTTCGGTATCGGTATTGGTCATGGACTGCACCATGACCGGCGCTCCGCCACCAACGGCAACACCGCCGATCAGAACCTGTCTAGGGGTGCGGCGGGCAATGGGTTCAAACATCCGGTTTCCTGTGTAGTTCGCGCGATAAGGCGCTATTTTACGGCGACACGCGCCACAGAAGCCTTGGTATGGGGCGCGAGCTCAAATTCCCGCCCGTTGACGGCCATCCGTGTCACCTGCGCGTTGCCGATGACCACCGAAAAAGGTGGTCGCCCGACAACTTCCTCGGCGTCCCCCGCGCGAAAGCGCTTGGACAGCACCAGTTTGCCGTTGCCGTCTGACACCTCGACCCAGGACTCCCCGGTAAACGTGAACCCCAGAACCCCTGAGGTGCCTGTCGCCCGCTGCGCGGGCACGTCGGAGCCCGGTACGCGTGCAGTCGGAACTGCAGCAGCTCCGGGCACCGCAACCGGTGTGCCAGACGTGGTTACCGACTTTTGCGGTGTGGCGGGCGCGGCGACTGGCGGCGTTGTGGCGGACCCCATGCCTGCCGCGGGCGAGGGCCTTGTCGGCGGCGAAATCGCAGGCGGCGTGGCAACCGGCACGGCTGCTGGAGGAAATACGGGCGACGGCGCAGCGGTCGCGGGAGGTGTTCCCGATGCGGGCGTCAGAGGCGCACCTTCGGCCGCCTTAACCGCTTCACCGACCGCCGTGGTGCCGGGTTCCAGAACCGGCCCAAGCGGAGGAGCAATCTCCGGTGGCCGCACCGGCACACTCACCGGGGCATCGGCGGTAACAGGCGTCGCCACCGGAACCGGTGCGCGGCCGCCTTCTGCGCGGTGGGGCCGGACATACTCCCACCAGTACCACACCGCACCAAACAGAAGGCATACCACGAGCGCGGCGATCGCCATTCGCGCTTTCGGAGTGGCGAGATCGCCACCGGGAGCGGGTACCTTGATATTTTGCTGCGACGGTACCACTACGGGGGTGGCCTTCAGCGGCCGTGCGCTGGCGTGATCCCGTTCCAGCGTTGCCAACACCTCATCGGTGGAGAGGTTCAGCGTCTTGGCGTAATTGCGCACAAAGCCCCGCAGGAAGGTACCGGTGGGAAGCGCCGGATAGTCGCCACCTTCCAGTGCAGAAACCTGTTTGACGCCCATGCGCAACCGGTTGGCGATATCGCCAATACTTAAACCCTGCGCCTCCCGAGCCGTCCGCAGCAACGCGCCGGTGGCATTGGCCGGCGTTGCGTTTTCGCCGTCGACAAGCCCTGGAGATACAACGGGACTCGTCCCGGACGACGTCAGCGCAGCCTGCGCGCTGTTCTCGGAAGAAGATTGATTCACGTTTTACGTACTCAGCGAATGTCGGCGGCCCGGGTTTGCGGGCTGTCCGGGAACCTGCGGCGCAGCTGTTGCGAATAACTGGCTTCAGCGGTCTTGTCGCCGGACGCACGCGCCACCCGGACGCCGAGCAGTAACGCATCCGCCGGCGCGCTCTGCACTATCGTCATGTAGCGGTTCAGATAGAGCTCGGCCTCTTTGACACGGCCGAGACCCAGCAACAGATCAGACAGGTCGACCATGGGCGCGGCGAACTGCGGCTGCCGCTGCAGGGCGGCACGAAAATTTGCTTCTGCCTGGGCGATGTCACCGGTCTTGCGAACGCAGACCCCGGCGTTGTACAACGCGCGCTCCGGTGAGTTGTAAAGCGGGTTCTTCAGCGCCGCCTGGAAATAGCTCATTGACTGCGCGGGATTGCGACGCTGGCAGATGAACCAGCCGTAGTTGTTCATGATGTCGGAGTCATTGGGCGCGAGCTTCATCGCCTGTTCGAACGCCTCACCGGCTTTTGCGTCCTGCTTGAGCTGCATGTAAATCACGCCGAGCATGTTGTAAGCCGGTGCGTGTCCCGGCACCGCAGAGAGCGCCTGCTGGGCAGCCTCGATGGCGACGCCGTAGTTGCCGATTTTGTAGTACTCCCCGGCACGCTCGGTATGAACCTTGGCCCGGAACGCGGGATCACTGGGGCTGGCCTGGTCAGGCAGCTTGCTTTCGATCGTGGTCTGGGAAACGCAGCCCCCGAGCATCAGCAGGCCGCCAAACAGCGGACCAGCCAGACATGCCTGCACGATTCTTTTCAAGACAGCTCTCCGAAAGGTGGGATGGAACAAAGCGAGCAACAGGTGGCGATTGCTAAACAGCTACTGATGTGACTTTAATCGTTTTGCCGCGCTGTGACTTGTCGACCACCTGCCCAGCTAGCTGGCCGCACGCAGCATCAATGTCATCGCCACGGGTCTTGCGCACGGTGACCACGAAACCGGCATCCTGGAGGACCGCCCGGAAGCGGTGGATCGCATTGTTGCTGGACCGCTGGTAGGGGGCCCCCGGGAACGGGTTCCACGGAATCAGATTGAATTTACATGGCAGGTCCCCCACCAGGGCGACCAGTTCATGCGCGTGCTGGACGGCATCGTTGACGCCATCGAGCATCACATACTCAAACGTTACAAAATCGCGCGGCGCCGCTTCCAGATAGTCGCGCACCGCGGCGAGCAGTTCGACCAGCGGGTATTTCTGGT
>CAYSKY010000048.1:7387-12550 GCA_964431425.1 uncultured Burkholderiales bacterium | reverse complement strand
ACCCGTCATTGCCCGGCAGCCCAACCAGGCAGGCGCGGAGGGCGATTCAGACAGCTTTGCCAACGTGCTTTCAGCATCAAGACAGGGCGACGTCGCGCCATCCGTGGATGAGAATGTATCGGATGTGTCCAAGGCGGGCGACCAGCCGGACAGGGAAGATGCAGGTGATCTTGCGGCAGTTCCGGCCGACTTCGTTGCAGACGTCATCAGCCGACTTGGTATGCCCGCCATTGCAAGTTCTACTCCCACACTCCAAGATCTGGTGGGGACGTTGGGTCCGAGTGACCCCGCGCATGGTCCTGAAAGCGATAAAACCGCAGTACCGGCCGCAAATGCCCAAGCCCTGCCAACCTCAACCTTACTGCCGGATCAGGCAATCTCGGCTAGCCAGGCAGGCCTTCAACCTGCAGTTGTTCAGGTCGCGACTGCCGGCGCGAACGAGAAGTTGCGTGCGGCCCAAATCCAAACGGGATTGAGCGCTGTCACTGGACCCAATCAACGGGAATTCAAGGCGGATGCATTGCCGACAACAAAGTACGGTAACGGACCGGGTGGGTTGAAAGCGGGGCCTGACTCTCAGGATGCTCCGGGTGATCCGGCAGTGCTTTTGCCTACCGGTGGCGAGCAGAGTTCAGATCCCACCAACACCTTTACTTTCATGGCGCACCCCGCCGGCGCCTCGGAAGCAGCAAGAATCGAACCCGCTGCCACCCGATTCGTCGCCTCGCACGTGGAAAGCCCGTCATGGAACAAGGATTTCGGGCAAAACGTCATTCGCCTTACGACGGAAGGTCGGTCAACGGCCGAGATCCACCTGAATCCGCCGGACTGGGGTCCCATCCACATCTCCGTGAAAATGGATGGCGACGATGCAACACTAATGCTGGTCGCAGAGCACCTGGGCACCCGGGAAGCACTGAATGCCGCAATTCCCCACCTTCGAGAACTCTTCCATGATGCAGGAATGAATATTGTCGATGCCGCCGTGGCCGCGGAAGGCCAGTCGCTGAACATGTTCGGATCGGATACCGGCACATTCGACCGGGATGCAAGGCCGGCACCGGCCGTTACGCAGGTGCTGGCAGGACCCGTTGAGGTCGAAGCAGCTGCCATGGTGGGCCACATTGCGAGCCTGCCGCCCGGCCGGCAGGTCGATCTGTTCGCTTGAAGCGCAATTCCCCAGGGGCCACGGGCGAAAGCGCCAAAGTAGGCTGAGATTCAGGGGCTTTTCCCACGATGGTGCCGGACTTCACTTCTGCATAATTTCCCATGAGTACCGGTGATCCTGCGTAGAGGAACCGGCGGTAGGGAAACAAAATGTCGAAGGAGTTGGTTCATGGCTGAGGGAACAACAGCAGCACCTGCGCCGGAAGGCGATGCCAAGCCCGCTGCAGGCAAGAGCCGCAAGATGTTGATGATCGGCGCCGCCGTTCTGGTGCTGGCGATTGGCGGAGGCGGCTACTACTTCATGTCGCACAAGAACGCAGCCGAGAGTCCGAAAGCTGCCGAAAAGGCGCCGCCAAAGCAGTTGCAGTACCTGCCGCTCGATACTTTTACGGTCAATCTCAACGACACCGGACAGGAGCGCTACCTGCAGGTCACGATTAATCTTGAATTGATTGATGCAGCCACGGCGGAGGCGCTCAAGCGGCAGATGCCGTCATTGCGAAACAAGGTTTTGCTGCATCTTTCCAGCAAGGCCGCCGACGAGCTGCTCTCCCGCGAGGGAAAGGAAAAGCTGGCCACAGAACTGGCGGATGAAATGCGCAAGTCACTTGAGGGCACCAGTCCCACCAAGGGGCTCGAGCAGGTGCTGTTCTCTCAATTTGTGATCCAGTAACAAAATGGTCGCCGAACAATTTCTATCGCAAGACGAAGTCGACGCACTGCTCGAGGGCACGACCGGCGAAAGTCATTCTGTTGCCGAAGATGTGCCGGCGGACGGGGTGCGCTCATACAACATCGCCAATCAGGAGCGGATTGTTCGCGGGCGCATGCCCACGCTGGAAATCATCAACGAGCGCTTCGCGCGAAACATGCGCGTCGGCCTGTTCAATTTCATGCGGCGCAGCCCCGAAATTTCGGTGGGTCCGGTCCGTGTCCTGCGCTACAGCGCGTTCCTGCGTGATATCGGTGTGCCTTCCAACATCAACATCGTGCAATTGAAGCCGCTGCGCGGCAGCGGGCTCTTCATATTCGATCCGAAGCTGGTCTTCGCCGTGATTGATAGCCTGTTCGGCGGTTCCGGTCGATTCCACACGCGGATTGAAGGGCGTGATTTCACACCGACTGAACAACGCATCACCCTGAGGTTGCTGGAGGTGGCATTCGCCGAGTACACAAAAGCCTGGTCCAGCGTTTATCCCATGGCATTTGAGTATGTGCGGTCGGAAATGCACACGCAATTTGCAAACATCGCAACGCCGTCTGAGATTGTGGTGACAACTTCGTTCTCTATTGACCTCGGCGAATCCGGGGGAGAGATGTTCATTTGCATGCCCTATTCCTCACTGGAGCCGATACGCGACCTGCTGTTTACGAGTCTTCAGGGAGACACCCAGGAACCGGATCATCGCTGGTTGACGATGCTGACGAAGCAGGTTCAGACCGCGGAAATCGAGCTCACGGCTGAACTGGCCCACTGCCAGGCGACTGTGAAGCAGCTGTTCGAGCTAAACGTGGGCGATTTCATCGAGTTCGATCTGCAACCGACAGTCATGGCCAAGGTCGATGGTGTTCCGCTCTTCGACGCGGAATACGGGGTCGTCAACGGCAGATACGCGGTAAAGATAAACAAGTTCCTGACCGTGTCTCAGGATGACAACAAGCTTGGAGTAAAACATGTCTGATACACAGCAAAATGCCGTTCAGGAAGACGATTGGGCAGCTGCACTTGCCGAACAGGAAGCTGCGGTCGTGTCCGTGCCCCAGCCTGAGACGCCGGCCGCAGGAAAGGCCGCCATATTCCAGCGCCTCACTGGCACCAACGCAGGCGCGCAGAATGACATTGATCTGATCCTCGACATCCCGGTGCAACTGACCGTAGAACTGGGCCGGACGCGCATTTCCATCAAACACATTCTCCAACTGGCGCAGGGTTCGGTCATTGAACTTGATGCACTGGCTGGGGAGCCGATGGATGTGCTGGTGAACGGATGCCTCATCGCCCAGGGTGAAGTGGTCGTGGTCAACGACAAGTTTGGCGTCAGGCTGACGGACGTAACCACGCCGTCAGAGCGCATGAGCCGGATCAAGAGGTAGATCGCGTGAGACTGCGCCGTCTGGTTCTGGCCGCTGGCTTTGGACCGCAATGTATCGGTTTTGCGCATGCCGCAACGGAACCATCCACGCCGATTATTTCGACGATCAGCGCATTGATGCTGGTTCTCGTGGCGATCGGTGTCGCGGCGTTCATGATGAAGCGCTTTGTACCCGGCGCCACTTCACGAGCCGGTTTGATGCGCGTGGTCAGCCAGCTTGCCGTCGGGCCGCGCGAGCGCATCACTGTCGTGGAAATCAACGGACAATGGCTCGTCCTTGGGGTGACCGCGAATCAGGTCAACGTCATCACGCAGATGCAGGCGCTTGCTGAGCCGGAAAAGCCGGTGCCACCGGCGGCATTCGGGCAACTGTTGTCACGCTTTTCGGGCAAGCACGATGCGTCGTAAAGCTATCCGGGCAGCGGCGGCCCTGGTATCTCTGGCGGTGCCCATTGTTGCGCTGGCTGCGCCCGAAGCGGCCGGCAACTTGCTGAGCTTCAATTCCACGCCGAGTGGTTCGGGTGGCCAGAATTACTCGGTTCCGGTGCAAACGCTGCTGTTCTTTACAGCGCTGACGTTCATCCCGGCTGTCATGCTTATGATGACCGGGTTTACGCGAATTATCATTGTGCTGTCATTGCTGCGGCACGCATTGGGCACCCAGACCACGCCGCCAAACCAGGTCCTGGTCGGACTGTCGCTGTTTTTGACGCTGTTTGTAATGGGGCCGGTCATTGACCGCATTCATGCTGACGCCTATTTGCCCTACAGCCAGCAAAAGATCGCTTTTGATGAGGCGCTTTCAAGAGCCGAAAAGCCGCTGAAGGCATTCATGCTCAAGCAGATTCGTGACCCTGACCTGGCCTTGTTTGCAAAACTGGCGCGCTATGAAGGCGCGCGCAACGCGGAAGAGGTGCCGTTGCGGATTGTGGTGCCGGCATTTGTCACAAGCGAACTGAAGACCGCCTTCCAGATCGGCTTCATGATCTTCATTCCATTCCTCATCATTGACATGGTGGTCGCGAGCATCCTGATGTCCATGGGGATGATGATGGTGTCGCCGGTCATGGTTTCACTACCATTCAAGCTGATGCTTTTCGTGCTGGCTGACGGCTGGAACCTGCTGATTGGTTCGCTCGTAGCCAGTTTTGCGACTTGAAATGGCAGAAATGACATGACTCCCCAATCGGTAATTACTCTGAGCCAGCAAGGCATCGAGGTCATGCTGATGATTGCTGCGCCGATGCTGCTCGCGGCATTGGTTACCGGACTTTTGGTCAGTATTTTCCAGGCAGCTACCCAGATCAACGAGGTCACGCTTTCATTTCTCCCCAAGCTGCTCGCCGTTCTGGCGATGCTGGTCATTGCCGGGCCATGGATGATCCAGTTGCTGGTTGATTACATGCAAAGGCTGATCACCAGCATTCCGGGCATGATCGGATAGCGTCAACAATGTTGACGTTCAGTTCTATACAGCTGATGGACTGGGCGGGCTTGTATCTGTGGCCGGCGCTGCGCCTGCTTTCCTTGTTCATGGCCGCACCGCTGTTTTCCCACCGATCCATTCCGGCGCGCGTAAAGATTGGGCTCAGTATCGGTATCGCAGTTGCGGTGGTGCCGGGGCTGCCGGCAGGAAACCAGGTGGCACTCAACTCGCCGGAGGCGATCTCGCTCGTCATCCAGCAGGTGATGATCGGACTTTCAATGGGCTTTATGGTGAGGCTGACAGTGGCTGCCATCGAACTTGCTGGTGAATTGATAGGCTTGCAAATGGGCCTTTCATTCGCCGGTTTTTTCGATCCGGTCGTGAGGGTGATCGAGGCGGTCGTTAAATTAATTATGCGCGCCGTTTAGTCAACGTATGACGAAAATTCGGGATTGGACAGGCGCACGCGGTTTAACG
>CAYSKY010000048.1:6279-7377 GCA_964431425.1 uncultured Burkholderiales bacterium | reverse complement strand
AAGCTGGCTTGGTATTGTCGCGATGCTCATCCTGCTCAGCATCAACGGGCACTTGTTGATGATCAATGCGCTTATCGAAAGTTTCGCGATATTTCCGGTCGGCGCGGGGCTTTATTCATTCCAGCAGGCGGGGGGGATTGTTGCATCCGGCGCGCACATTTTCAGCTTGGGCCTTCAACTGGCCCTGCCATTTATCGCTGTATTGCTGATCGTCAACCTGGCTCTTGGCGTCATGATGCGCGTCGCTCCACAGCTCAACCTGATTTCAGTCGGCATGCCTGCGACGATCAGCGTCGGCGCCGCCTGCCTGTTTATGCTGCTGCCCTATCTTGAGCAACCACTGACGCGGGCGATCGAGCACAGCATAGCCGGACTCGCCAGGTAGGTGATGCGACCCGCGAATTCAGGATGACGCCTGTCTGGCGCTGCCGTTTGCGCCATCCCAATGATTTGCAAACGTGCGCTGCAAACAATATCCCCCGGGTGCGCTGGATGCAGCGCTATTTTTCCGGTATGGTGCAGCGATACGAAAACTCTTGGATAGTCGCCATGAAAATCCTGTTTCTGACATTGATGTCGCTATTGTTGGCGCTACCCACGCCCGCCATGAGCCAGGCCTTTGCGACGGCGGAATATCCGGTCATGGTCTCAAAGGTCGTGGACGGTCTCGATCATCCTTGGGCGATGGCATTCCTTCCTGACGGACGCCTGCTCGTGACTGAGAGAAGCGGGAACATGCGAATCGTTGAGTCCAGCAAGCTTGCCCCCGTATCCGTGGCGGGCTTGCCGAAAGTCACTCCGCACGGTCAGGGTGGGTTGCTGGATGTCGCTTTGCATCCGGATTACTTGCGAAACGGATGGATTTACTGGTCTTACAACAGCGAAGAGAAGGGGCTGCATGGGACCGAACTGGCGCGAGGCAGATTATCGGGTACAGCCGGCCAGCTGAAAATGGTCGACGTGGAGGTTATTTTTCGAATGGCGCCCAAGGCGGCGACCCCGTTTCACTTTGGTTCCAGAATTGTCTTTGACCGGCAGGGGTATCTTTACCTGACTCTCGGAGATCGCGGCGACAGCCCGTCCAAGGGAGACCAGCAT
>CAYSKY010000048.1:0-6269 GCA_964431425.1 uncultured Burkholderiales bacterium | reverse complement strand
GCGCAACAGCCGGGGGACCATGGCGGCAAGGTGATCCGACTGTTGGACAATGGCAAAGTCCCCGACGACAATCCGTTTGCCAATGTGCCGGCCGCGCGACCCGAGGTGTTCACTCTTGGCCACCGCAATATTCAAGGTGCGGCGATGCACCCTGTGAGCGGAAAAATCTGGACGCATGAGCACGGACCCCAAGGGGGGGACGAGGTCAATATTCTCTCGCGCGGGAGCAACTACGGCTGGCCGGTCGTGACTTACGGCGCCAACTATGGCACCGGGACAAAGATCGGTGAAGGCACTGAGAAGCCCGGTATGACGCAGCCCGTGATTTACTGGGTGCCTTCGATCGCACCGTCCGGAATGGCGTTCTATACGGGGCAGAAATTCCCGAAATGGCGCAACAATATCTTTGTCGGCGCTTTGGCCGGAAAGCTCATGGTGAGGATCGCGCTGGATGGCGACCGCGTGACATCGCAGGAGCGGCTGTTTACCAACGCATTCGGTCGTATTCGCGATGTTCGTGAAGCGCCCGATGGCTCCATCTACTTTCTTACTGATGAAGCCAACGGCGCAATCTGGCGCGTGCAACCACAGTCAGCGGGCTGAGTAGAGCATGAAGGTCGCAGCAAGCCCCGCGCAACAGTTGATTTGGGATTGGCCGACCCGTTGCTTTCACTGGCTGCTCGTGCTGGCAATGGTCGCCCTGTTTGTCACTGGAAAACTGGGGGGCAACTTGATGGAGTGGCACGCCAGAGCTGGCTACACGGTGCTCGGGCTTGTCGCGTTCAGACTGTGCTGGGGTGTTGTAGGCTCGACGACGGCGCGTTTCTCCAACTTCGTGCGGGGGCCGAAGATAATCTTGAGCTGGCTTCGCGGCCGCCAGAGGGATTCTGCAGGGCATAACCCCTTGGGAGCGCTCTCCGTCGTGGCGATGATTTTACTCATCGGGATCCAGGCCGCCACGGGCATGTTCGCCAACGATGACGTGATGACCGAAGGACCCTACGCGGCGGTCGTTGGCAAGGACGTGAGCGATGCGCTCACCCAGGTGCACAAAATCAATTCAAATGTGATTGCCGGACTCACATTGCTTCATCTAGCTGCCATTATTGTTCATGCAACCCGCAAAGGCAGGGGCTTCATTCTGGCCATGGTGACTGGCCGAAATAAGGTGCCGGCAAGCGAGCCGTTGTCGTTTGCCCCCAGCTGGCTGGCAATCCTTCTTGCCGTTGCAATCGCGATTGCGGTGAGTTCGCTCGTCAATAAAGGACCACCGTTTGGATGAAACCGTGCTTACGCCAGCACGGTTTCATTGCGCCAGCTTCCCAAGCGCTATTTGTTTTTGTAGTCGTCGTGGCAGGACTTGCAACTGGCGCCCGTCGAGCCGAATTGCTTTTTGATTTCGTCAAACCCGCCTGACCTGGCAATCTGGGCAAGCTTTGCGGCCTCGTCGTTCATCTTGCCCATTTTTGCCTTGAAGTCTTCCAGCTTCGACCAGATGGCCGGCTTGGCCTTCGTCTCTCCATTTTCAGTGCCGGGCGGAAATCCTTCCAGCGCAAGTCTGCTGACAAACTCAACATTGGTGGCATGTCTGGAAAATGTCTCTTTGTTGTACGGAACCTCGCCCTTGGCCATTGCGGCCATGGCGCCGAAATTCCACCCGATTACCTTGAAGACCGACTGGCGATATTTGATCACCTCTTCCGGCTTGGCCTGCGCCTGTGCGAGGAAGGGGGCCGTCATGGCGGCCATCGAAATGGCAAGCAAGGCGATTCTTTTCATTCTCGTTACTCTCCTGTGGATTGGTGGGGGTGTCACTTGGTGCCCAAAGGGCTAAGGCGGTGATTGCCTGCGTTCTCTAAATTTGTCGCTTCTGGGTCAAAGTAGGTACGAACTCCGGTCGCCGGTGGATGATCTTGCGAATTCACGCCTCCGCATCCGCCCAACAGTTGGGGGTCTCATAAAGCCTGACCCGCGTGAGGCGAAGTTCCCGGCCAAATCGGCCGTGGTAGGCGTGTTGAAGTATTGAGAAAGCCATTTGGGCAAGGTTTTCGGCAGTCGGCACCTTTTCCAGTACGACGGTCTTGTGTCCCGGAATCAAAGACAGAAAATCAAGCATGACTCGATCCTCGCGATGCACCAGAAAAGCGTGATCCCAGAGATCGACGACGCGCTCCCGCGCGATGGCCTTGATATCGCTGAAGTCCATCACCATGCCCTCATCCGCCGCTCCTTTTTCATGCACGACTTCCGACGTCAGCGAGATTTCTATCGCATAACGGTGTCCATGAACGTTTCGGCATTGACTCGCATGGTTCGGCAGTCGATGTCCCGCATCGAATTCGAGGCGGCGCGTGATTGAAATTGCGGTGGGCATTGGTGTTTGTAATGGTTATGGATGTTCGTGGTCGGGTTGCCAGATGGAAGGGGGCGTCTTGAACGCTAGCGGCCAGTCACCTCCACCCGTTTCATGCTGTTGCGCCTTGAAGCAAGCGGTAACCATGCTCGTCTTTTCCCGCCCAACTGGGTAAAATAAACTTTTTTGCACTGCACAATCGAGCTTGTGTGCTCGCCCAATCCATGTCGCTAATTGTTCAAAAGTACGGTGGAACATCAATGGGTTCCCCGGAGAGGATCCGCGAGGTTGCCCGGCGCATTCAACATTACCACGCGATGGGACACAAACTGATTGTCGTGCCGTCAGCGATGTCCGGAGAGACCAATCGGCTTATTGCCTTGGCTAAGGAACTGAATCCGGAGCCGGACGGCCGTGAACTGGATGTCATAGCATCAACGGGCGAGCAGGTTTCGGTGGGATTGCTTTGTCTCGCACTGCAAAGACTGGGACTAAAAGCAAAAAGTTACACGGGGTGGCAGGTAAAAATCCAGACGGACAGCGCATTTACCAAGGCGCGGATTCTCTCGATAGATGAGGCGAACCTGCGCAGGGACATAGAGCAGGACTACATCGTTGTGGTGGCCGGGTTTCAAGGCATTGATGACAGCGGAAACATCACGACGCTGGGCCGGGGCGGATCAGACACAACTGGTGTTGCTCTTGCCGCGGCCCTCGGAGCTGACGAATGCCAGATTTTCACGGACGTCGATGGTGTGTACACGACCGATCCCAGGGTGGTACCCGAAGCGCGCAAACTCGAGAAAATTACCTTTGAAGAAATGTTCGAACTGGCCAGTCTTGGCTCAAAGGTTCTGCAAATCCGTTCGGTGGAATTTGCCGGCAAATACAAAGTAAAACTTCGAGTCCTGTCCTCGTTCACACCCTTTGATTCGGTGGACACGGGAACGCTCATCACTTACGAGGAAGACAGCATGGAGCAACCGATTATTTCCGGCATCGCCTTTACGCGCGACGAGGCGAAGCTGACCGTAACGGGCGTACCTGACCGCCCTGGCATTGCCTACGCGATTCTCGGCCCGGTCGCCGAAGCCAATATAGACATCGACGTAATCATCCAGAACACCTCAACAGACGGGCTGACTGATTTTTCATTCACGGTGAATCGCAATGATTTCGCCCGAGCCCTTGCGCTGTTGAATGACAAAGTAAAGCCGGTAATCAATGCCCGTGGAGTCGCCGGTGACAACCGGATCGCAAAGGTTTCCATTGTTGGTATTGGCATGCGATCCCATGCCGGCGTCGCCGCCAAGATGTTTGAGGCACTAGCCCGCGAGAATGTGAATATCCAGATGATTTCCACATCGGAGATCAAGACATCTGTTGTTGTTGACGAGAAGTACATGGAGCTTGCAGTCCGGGCCCTGCATCAGGCGTTTGATCTGGACAAGCGCGCAGCCTGATCATTCAAAAAAATACCGCAAGGCCGTGTCCGGTTTCGGACACGGCCTTGTCGTTTCAAGGGGTCAGACATGTTCGGTTACAGAGCAAGAACTATTGCAATACTGGCGGCGTGGGTAGCTGTCATTTTCAACCCGTCTGTCGGCATTGCGCAGGAAGACCCATTCCTTTGGCTTGAGGACGTTGGGGGGGAACGTTCGCTTGCATGGGTGGGCGAGCAGAATATGAAGACGCAGCGTGCACTTGAAGCGCACCCTCAGTTTGCGGCCATACGCGATCGCACACTTGAAGTGGTGAACTCGCGTACACGTATTCCGGCCGTACAGAAGCGGGGCGCATGGCTTTACAACTTCTGGCAGGACGCGCGAAATGTCCGCGGCGTTTGGCGAAGGACCTCGATGCTGGAGTACGCAAAGGCGGATCCCCGGTGGGAGGTTGTGCTTGACCTGGATACGTTGGCCAAGAGCGAGGGCGAAAACTGGGTTTGGAAAGGCGCGAACTGTTTATTCCCAAAATATGACAGATGCTTGCTCAGTCTGTCGCGCGGGGGTGCCGATGCGGTTGTCGTCCGTGAATTTGATATCCCGGCGCGCACGTTTGTTTCAGCTGGCTTTGAACTCCGGGAGAGTAAAGGAGGGGCCAACTGGATTGACGCCGACACTTTGATTGTTCAGACAAATTTTGGAGAGAATTCACAAACGCAATCAGGCTACCCGCGAATCGTGAAAGAGTGGAAGCGCGGCACGCCAATAGAGTCGGCTCGGATTATTTTTGAGGGCAAGCCGTCGGATATCAGTGTGAGTGGGTTTCAGGTTAACCAGACAGGTTATGCAAAGCGGCAGTTCGTCAGGCGCGCCGCAACTTTCTATACATCCGAGCTATACCTCCGGGAGGGGGATGCGCTCAGCAAACTGGACATTCCGCAGGATGCCGAGGCGAGCTACTCAAAGGGCCTTCTCGTCATCAAACTGAAGTCGAATTGGACGACTGGAGGCAAAACCTATCTCCAAGGATCGTTGATTGCGGTCAATTTTGATCGCTTCATTCGCGGTAACCGCGCATTTGACGTGCTGTTCGAACCGACGGACCGAAAGTCACTCGCCGGCTGGGCTTTCACCCGCAATCACCTCATTGTCAACGAATTGGACAACGTGAAGAACGGCCTGGTCGAAATGAAAAAGGTGGAAGGCGTCTGGCGCAGGCGATCGATTTCGTTGCCCGGACTGGGGACAGTGAGCATTTCAGCGGTCGATGCGGATGAATCTGACCAGTATTTTTTGACAGTTACAGATTATCTGACACCGTCGACTCTATTTCTCGCAGAAGCCGGCACGGACCGCAGGTCGGCATTGAAGGCATTACCAGCTTTCTTTGATGCTTCAAGTTTCAAAGTTGACCAGTTCGAAGCGGTATCCAAAGACGGGGAGAAGATTCCCTACTTTGTCATCTCCGGAAGGAACACGAAACGCGATGGCAGCAATCCGACGTTGCTCTACGGATATGGCGGATTTGAGGTGTCACAGTTGCCGAATTACTCGCCGACTATCGGTAATGCCTGGCTCGTCAATGGCGGAATCTATGTGGTTGCTAACATCCGTGGCGGCGGTGAGTTCGGTCCGCGCTGGCATCAGGCTGGCTTGAAGGCCAATCGGCAACGGGTTTTTGATGATTTCATCGCTGTCGCTGAAGACTTGATAACAAAAAAAATCACAGCGCCACGACATCTTGCCATTTCTGGTGGAAGCAACGGCGGGCTATTGGTTGGCGCGGTCGCCATGCAGCGTCCTGAACTGTTCAAGGCTGTTGTGTGTTCCGTACCGCTCCTGGACATGCGCAGGTACCATAAGCTGCTTGCAGGTGCCTCTTGGGTCGCGGAATATGGCAATCCAGATGATCCCCGTGAATGGGAGTTCATTTCCAAATACTCGCCGTATCAAAATCTTCGGGTTGGCATCAAGTACCCGAAATTTCTATTCGTTACTTCAACCCGTGATGACCGAGTGCACCCTGGGCACGCCCGAAAGATGATGGCGCGAATGATCGATCAGGGGCATGATGCGCTGTACTACGAAAATACGGAGGGCGGACACGCTGCCTCCGCAAACAACCAGCAATTGGCCTACCGAACGGCACTGACGTATTCGTTCTTGTTGGGCGAACTTAAGTGAGCGGGAATTTTGGTTTTGACGCAGAAGTGTCAAAGCCGGTAGAATCCGCCTCTTGACTGGATTCCCGGAGACCTGGCCGAGTGGTCGAAGGCACTCCCCTGCTAAGGGAGCATACGCTCAAAAAGTGTATCGAGGGTTCGAATCCCTCGGTCTCCGCCATAACAGGCGAGATCCCGGTCGAGAAATGCCGTGTAAGTCGTAAACCGCACGTATAAGCTATAATTGCGGTCGCTGCGCCCGTAGCTCAGTTGGATAGAGTACTTGGCTACGAACCAAGGGGTCGTGGG
>CAYSKY010000047.1:0-12575 GCA_964431425.1 uncultured Burkholderiales bacterium | reverse complement strand
GGGCAAAAGTGCCTAAAAAGACGCGCCAATGCTGGAGTTTCAATGTTGGCCTGCCGTCGGGCAAGCCGGGACAATCGGGGGAATGCAATGAAAATTGCCGAGCGCTTGCAGTGCCTGACAAGGGCAGCCTCATGGGATGGATTCGCTGCCGTGAAGCGGGCCGGTCACCGGTTCTCGGCCGCTGTCGCGCTGCTTCTGCTGGTATTTTCATTTGGCACCGCGGCCCAGACAATTGCGCCTGCCAGTTTTTCATTTGGCAACGTTCCTCTCACGGTTTCAGTCACCCAGACGATGACGTTGACGGCGACCGGCACCATGACAATCACGTCGCTCTCCGCCTCCGACGCGCGATTCACGGTTTCCGGCTCGGCGACCTCGCCCTGCACGGTTTCTCTCGTATTGAATCTGAGCCAGTCCTGTAATTTCGACGTGACCTTTACGCCGACCGGGACCGGCGCCTACAACAACACGACGACGATCGGGTACAACAACGCGCTTGGGGCGCCGCTGACCACCGCCCAGAACTCCAACGGCACCGGTTTTGCGCCACCGTTCACGCTGTCGCCGCCCAGCATCGGCTTCGGCAATCAGGTCGTTGGCGTGCCGGCCACACAGAGCTTCACCTTCACGAATACCTCCAATACGACCAGTTTTCCGTCCACCTACACGCTGACCGGTTTCACCACGAGCGGATTGGGCTTCACCGCGGCCGGCAGCGGTGCCACACCCTGCGCTGTCAGCCTGACACTGGCGGCCGGCGCCAGCTGCGGCGTTACCGTGACGTTTACCGCGGCAGGTGTCGGTTCCTCCAACGGCACGAGCAGCCTCAATTTCCTCGCCGGCCTGGGTGCGGACCCGCCATACCTGGCGCAAGTCGCGCTGAACGGCAACGGTGTGACCGGCCCGGTGGCAACGATCACGGGTTCGGGGACGTTTCCCAATACGGTTGAGGGCGCCGGCAGCGCAGTACAAGCCATCACGCTGCAAAACACCGGCGGTGCCAACCTGACACTCAGCGCCATTTCGCTGACGGCGCCGGGCATTTTTGTCGATACCACCGGGGGCCCCGCGCCCAACGCCGGGCATTACTGTGGTTTTGGGTCGGCGGCCGACGGCTCCATCCTGACCGGGGCGGCCAAGACCCACACCCCGGGTCAGAGCTGCACCATCAACCTGATCTTCACCCCCAAGGCGCAGTCGAATTACAACTACTCGCTGGCCTTCACGACTGATGCTGCCGGAAGTCCGCATACGGTTGCACTGAGCGGCACGGCTGCCGCCCCGACCATCAATCTTGGGCCTGCGCTCAACTTTGCCAACCAGGTGGAAGGCACGGCCTCTGCGGCACAGACGGTGACCCTCACCAACGCGTCGCCGGTGGCAATCACGCTGACGAGTGCCATCAGCGTAAGTTCGGCCGGTCCATTCAGCGTATCGCCCTCTGGTGCCATTCCCTGTACCAGCGGACTTGTGCTGGCCGGTGGCGCCAGTTGTACCGCGAGTGTGGTGTTTGCGCCGACCAGCACCGCCTCTTTCGGCAACGGACTGACGGTGTCTTACCAGGTCATCACCTCGCTGCTCAACACCGGTAGTTCGCTCGGCGGCAACAGCCTTGCGCCAACGTTTACCCTCGGCCCGGCGCTCAATTTTGGCAACGTTGCTGTTGGCGGCAGTTCGGCCGCGCAAACGGTGACCTTCACCAACACGTCGCCGACGAGCCTCACTGTGACCGTCGGGCCGTCCAGCAGCAATCCGGTGTTCAGCGCCACGCCGTCCGGCGTCACGCCTTGTAACGTCAGTACCGTTGTACCGCCGGCCGGCACCTGCACGTTTTCATCGATATTCACGCCCGCCGCCCTGTCCAGCTACAGCGCCAGCTACAACATGACCGTGCAGGCGGTCACCTCCGTCTTGCCGGCAACGGCGGCGGCCAGCGGCACGGGTGTAGCGGCCGCGGCGGGCCCTTACGTTTACATCGCCAACCAGGCGGGCGCCAACGTGTCGGTGATCAACCCGGCGACCAACACAGTGGTGGCGACGATTCCGGTGGGCGGCACGCCGCGCGGCGTGGCGGTCAACGTTGCCGGGACGCGGGCGTATGTGGCGAACCAGGGCGGTGGATCACTTTCCGTCATTGACACCACGACCAATACGGTAATTGCCTCGCCAGCGGCCGGGCCAGGCCCGTCGGGCATCGCACTCAATCAGGCGGGAACGCGGGCCTACATTGCGAATGTGACCGGGCAAAAGGTGACCGTCCTCGACACCGCCACCAACACGCAACTTGGGACCGTGACCGTCGGCTCGCAGCCAGTCGGCATCGCGGTCAGCCCCACCGGCGCTTATGTGTACGTTGCGAACAACGTGAGTGGCACCGTCTCGGTAATCGAGACCACTGGTTTGACGGTGGTGGCCACAGTCACCGTCGGCTCCAGCCCGCGCGGAATTGCGATCAACCCCGCAGGCACGCGAGTGTATGTGGCCAACGAGACGAGCGGCACCGTTTCGGTTATTGATACGGCAACCAACCTTGTCACCGCCTCTATTCCGGGCACCAATCCGTCGTTCGTTGCGGTCAACGGCGCCGGCACGCGGCTTTACGTCGCGGATGGCGGCAGCGACAACTTGCTGGTGATTGATACCGCCACCAATACCCAGATCGGTGCGGTGCCAGTCGGCGTTACCGCGTTTGGCGTCGCCGTCAATGCAACCGATACGATTGCCTACGTACCGAACCTGAGCAGCAACACGGTTTCGGTCATTGACCTCAGCACGCTCACGGTGACGGCGACCGTGACCGTGGGTAGCGGCCCGGCTTCCTTCGGTGCGTTCACCCAGCCGGCGGCGGTTGCAACATCGGCGCCTGCCATTACCAGTGGCGCGCCTGCGTCGGGTAATGTCGGCACGGCATACAGCCACCAATTCACTGCTTCGGGCACGGGGCCGATCCAGTGGTCTGTCGCCACCGGCACGCTACCAGCCGGACTGGTACTGAATTCCTCGAGCGGCGTTTTGTCGGGCACGCCCACGGCGACGGGCACCTTTGGCTTCACCCTTCAGGCATCAAATGGTTTGGCTCCCAACGCGACGCAAAACGTTTCCATTGCCGTCGCCGCCGCGGCCGGGCCGGTGTTCAGCCCGAGCGCAAGCACGCTGACGTTTGCGTCACAGACCGTTGCCACCACCAGCGTTGCGCAAACGCTAACCATCACCAATACCGGGTCAGCGATCATGTCCATCACTGGGCCATCCGTCGCCGGACCGTTCGCGATTTCTGGCAACACTTGCACGGGACTGGCACCGGCCGGCACCTGCACGATGTCCGTCACGTTTACACCGGTGGCGACGGGCGCGGCGACGGGTACGCTGACCATACCCACCAACGCACCGGGTTCGCCCCATGTCATTTCGCTGACCGGAACCGGGGTTGCGGCCGGCGCCCCGGCGTTGACCGTTGCATTTGCGCCGGCATCGGTAGCCACAGCAACCAACGCGGCCATGACACTGACGCTCAGCAACCCGAACGCATCGCCGGCCATCATTTCAATCGGCGGTACGGTCACCGTTCCGGGGCTCACAATGTCGGGCCTGGTGGATGGCTGCGGGGCGTCTGCGAGCATAGGCACCGGGTTCATCGACATGGGCATGGCGGGTTCCATCCCGGCGCTCGGCAGTTGCACGATTACCGTACAGGTGCAGAGTGCGACCGCGGGATCGTTCCCGGTGACGGTCAATCCGGGCAACCTGGTCACGTCGTTCGGCAACAATACCAACACCAGCACGGCAACGCTGACGGTGATCGCACTGGCACCGATCATCACGCTGGCACCAACATCCTTGAACTTCGGCACGCGTACCGTCAACACCACCAGTCCTCCCAGTACGGTGACGGTCACCAATACCGGCACAGCCGCCGCATTCCTCAGCAGCATCGTCAACACGGGCGATTTTGCGTTCACCACCACCTGCCCGCTGTTCTCGGCGCCACTGAACGTGGGGGCAAGCTGCACGATCAGCACCACCTTTACGCCGCTAAGCCCGACAGCCATCGCCGGCAACATCACGATCAACAGCAGTGCGCCGGGCAGCCCGCACGTGATCAATCTCTCTGGCACCGGTGCTGCCGTCGGTGTAACCAACATCGCTGTGAATCCGGCGAGCCTGGACTTCGGCACACTGACTGCCGGTACTGGGTCTGCACCTTACGGTGTGGTGGTGAGCAATACCGGTTTTGCGAATTTGCTCCTGTCTGCCGTGACGATTGTCGGTCCCTTTGCCCGCGTAGCCCAGGCCACCGTGCCGCCGGACTGCGGCACCTCGGTTGCGCCCGGGGCTGCTTGCACGCTCTCGATCGCATTTACACCAGCCGTAACGGGTTCGGCCAGCGGACAGCTTTCGATCGCCCACAATGCGACCGGCAGCCCGACCCTGATCCCCCTGGCCGGCGTTGCCACCGCCGTCCCGGTGCCGGTGCTCAGTGTGGCGCCGAACATCGCCTTTGGTGACCAGGTACTGGGCTCCCCCGTTACGTCCGCGCTGAATCTGGCCAATACCGGTTCAGCGAACCTGAACATTGGTGCCGTCAACCTGACCGGCTCGCCGGATTTCACGCTGTCCGGTACCTGCAGCGTGATCGCGCCCGCGTCGTCTTGCGTGGTGAATGTCGGCTTCCGGCCGACCAGTGTCGGCCCGCGCAGCGGACAGATCGACATCACGTCCAACTCCGGAAGTACGCAGGCGGCCACCGGCATCACGTCTGTGGCGGTGTCGGGCAATGGCATCCTTGCGCCACGTCCGGCGGCAGATGTCAGCGTCACCGCCATTGGGTTCGGCAACACGATTTTCGGGGGCGCTTCGAACCGCCAACTGGTCACGTTGACCAGCGTTGGCAGTTCACCGCTGGAAGTCAGGAATGTGTTCATTGCTGGGCCCGACTTCGTTCAGAGCGGCAGTTGCCCCGGCACCCTGCCCACCGGCGCGACCTGTGTGATAGGTGTGCTGTTCAGTCCGCTTGGTATCGGTGGCAAAACGGGCGAACTTCAAATCGTCAGCTCCGCGCCTGAGAGCCCGCACCGGGTGTCACTGTCGGGACGAGGCTGCCGATGGTTCAGCCAGACCGCCAGCCGTTTCTTCCTGACATCCTGCGGAAACTAGGAACTGCTGCTGGCTGGCAGGTGGAGCCCGGAAGCCGGAACGCCAGCATTGGCGCGCCTTCCAGGCCATTTTTGCCCGGGAAGGCGCGCCAATGCTGGCGTTTCACGCCCGCGCCATAAAAAATGCCCCGCATTGCGGGGCATTTTATTTCGGCACGATCGCGCCTAAGCGCGGTGGGAAATCAATTGGAAAACTAATCCAGCTTGATCCCCTTCTTTACGACAATCGCCTTCATCTTGTCGTACTCGGCCTTGATGTCTTTGGCAAATTCGGCGGGCGTGTTGGCGACGGGATCTGCACCCTGTTGAGCAAGCTTTTCCTTGATGGCCGGTGAGTTCACCGCTTTCACAGAGGCCTGATACAGCTTGTCGATGATTTCCTTCGGCGTCTTGGCCGGGGCCACCAGACCGTACCAGGCCGGGTCGTTCACCTCCGGCATGCCCAGTTCCTTGAAGGTCGGAATGTTGGGATAGCCCGCGAGCCGGTTGGGCGCCGCCACGGCCAGCAACCGCATCTTGCCCGCGTCGATCTGCGCTTTCGAGGAGGGCAGGTTGTCAAACAGCACCGGCACCTGTCCACCCACCACATCAATCACCGCAGGGCCGGCGCCCTTGTACGGGATGTGGGTCATGTCGGTACCGCTGGCCGAAAGAAACAACTCACCCATCATGTGGCCGATGCCAGCGGTGCCGGAGGTGGCGAACGAATACTTGCCCGGGTTTTTCTTCAGGAGCTCAATGAACTCCTTGATGTCCTTGGCGGGAACAGAGGGGTGCACGCACAGCACGTTCGGTACGCCCACAAACTTGGTGACGGGAATGAAGTCCGTGAAGTTGTTGTACGGGATCTTCGAGTTGGCCGCGGGATTCACCGCCATGGTGGATACTGTTGCCACGCCCAGCGTGTAACCATCCGGTGCCGACTTGGCCACTACATCCGCGCCCACGGCGCCACCGCCACCGGAGCGATTCTCTACGATGACCGGCTGGCCCAGTTCCTTGGACAGTTGGTCCGCCACAATGCGCGCCACGATGTCGGTGGTGCCGGCCGGGGCGAACGGTACGATGAGCTTGATTGGTTTGTTGGGGTAAGCCTGGGCGCCGGCCAGGCCGGGTAGCGATGCCACTGCGATGGCCGCGGCGGCCACGAGGCATGAAACCAGTTTATTGCGGATCATGAAAACTCCTTGTTTGCGGGTGAATTCGGTACGGTGGCCAAAAGTAGCACAAAAGGTCCGACCGCGTGCTGCCGGTGGCCCGGCCGGACGTCGGGCATGTGGGCTCAGGGCAGCAAAACGGTCGAGCCGGTGGTCTTCCTCGCTTCGAGATCGCGGTGTGCCTGGGCCGCGTCCTTCAACGCGTAGGTCTGGTTGATTTCGATTTTCACGGCACCGCTGCGCACCACGTCGAACAGGCTGTTGGCGGTCATCACCAGATCCTCGCGCGTGGCGGCGTGGGTGTCCAGCGTCGGACGGGTGACGAACAGCGAGCCTTTGGCGGCAAGCAGGCCCAGGTCCAACGGCTCGACCTTGCCGGATGCATTACCGAACAGCGCCACCAGGCCGCGCGGCCGCACGCAATCCAGCGATTTCATGAACGTGTCCTTGCCCACGCCGTCATACACCACCGCGCACTTCTTGCCGCCCGTGATTTCGGCAACCCGCGCCACAAAATCTTCGGTGCGGTAGTTGATCACGTGATGGCAGCCGTTGGCCTTTGCGAGCGCCGCTTTGTCTTCACTGCCGACGGTGCCGATGACCGTGGCGCCCATATGATTGGCCCATTGGCACAATATGAGCCCTACGCCACCAGCGGCGGCATGGAAGAGGATCGTATCGCCTGCCTTGAGCGCAAAAGTGCGATGCAGCAGATATTGCGCCGTCATGCCCTTGAGCATCATCGATGCAGCCTGCTGGTCAGTGACCCCTTCGGGAACCTTGACCACACGATCAGCGGCGATCAGGCGTGCCTCCGAGTAGGAGCCGATCGGCGCCGAGGCATAGGCCACGCGGTCGCCCACCTTGAATTCGCTCACTTCCGCACCAACGGCTTCGACCACGCCGGCGGCCTCGCGTCCAATCACGCTAGGCAGCGGAATCTTGTAGAGACCCGTGCGATGGTAGGTGTCGATGTAATTGAGGCCGACCGCGGTGTGGCGCAGGCGCAATTCCTTCGGGCCCGGCGCGCCGATTTCAACGGCCTCCCATTTCATGACATCGGGACCACCGTGCTCGTGAATGCGAATGGCATGGGTCATGTTGCTTTCCTTTCGAGAGAGAGTTGCTGCAGTCTGTTCAATTTGTGCCGGGCGATCGCGTCGGCGATGGTTTCGCCTGCCGCCCGCGCCTGCGCGGCAATGGTGCCGAAGTCGAGCGATTGTAGTGCCGCGAGCGCTGCGATTAGCAGGTCGCGGCTGGCATATGGCTTATCGGCAAAACCGGTGCGCCCGTGGTGGTCGCAGGCGCAGGCATCGACGAATTCATGGAATCGATCGGGCCGCCGCAACGCATCGCAGCCATCCAGCAGCGCCAGCCAGCGTTCGGGGGCAAGAGCCGGCGCCTGATGCGCTTCACCATGCCAGCGTGCCACGATTTTGGCCAGGTCCCGGCAATCCGCTGGTACGCGAAGGCGCTCGCACAATTCTTCTACCAACTGCATGCCCGACTCTTCATGCCGGGGATGGTGCGGCCACTGGGTAGGCGGTGTCAGTCCCTTGCCCAGGTCGTGACTGAGGGCGGCAAAACGAATCGGCAGCCTGAAAAGGCGCGCCGCCGCATAATCGATCACCATCATGACGTGTACGCCGGTATCTATTTCCGGGTGGGGTTTGGGGGCCTGGGGTACACCGAACAGGCGATCCACTTCCGGCAGGATCCGCGCCAGCGCCCCGCAGGACTGCAGCACCTCGAACATGCGCGAGGGGGTGGCTTCCATCAGGCCGCGCGATAACTCCTGCCAGACCCTTTCAGGCACCAGGTGATCCACCTCGCCGGCTTCCACCATCCGGCGCATGAGCTGCGTCGTTTCTTCAGCAACTGTGAAACCCAGTGAGGCAAAGCGCGCGGCAAAACGTGCGACGCGCAAGATGCGCACGGGATCTTCGGCAAAGGCCTCGCTGACATGGCGCAACACCCGATTGTTGATGTCGGCGGCACCGCCGTAAGGGTCCGTCAGCGTGCCATCGTCGGCCATTGCGATGGCATTGATGGTGAGGTCGCGCCGCCGCAGATCTTCTTCGAGCGTGACGCTGACATCGGTGTGGAATACAAAACCTTTGTAACCGGGCGCAGTTTTGCGCTCCGTGCGCGCGAGGGCGTATTCCTCGTGGCTATCGGGATGCAGAAACACCGGAAAGTCTGCGCCCACCGGACGGTAACCGGCCTCCACCATTTGTGCGGGCGTGGCGCCCACCACCACATGGTCGCGATCGGTGACCGGCAGGCCCAGCAGCTGGTCGCGGACGCTGCCGCCGACCGCGTAAATCTTCATGCCGGCGGAGAGGCGTATGGTTCGTCCTGCGCCTCAAATTCGGTTTCAAGTTTCGCCGCATTGCACCATTCCTGCACGGCGGCGCATGCGTTGATGGCGTTGCAGTACTGCTGCACATCAGCATCCAACGGCGGATGATAGGTGTTGAAGCGCATCACCACCGGCGCAAACATGGCGTCTGCCGCGCAGAAGCCGCCAAACAGGAATGGACCCGAACCAACGGATTGCGCACGCATCTCCCGCCACAACGACGTGATGCGGCGGATGTCGGTCGCGGCCTCCGGCGTCAAGCCCTTGCCGGGATGCTGGCCGCGGATATTCATCGGCATGGCGCCGCGCAATGCGCGAAATCCGGAATGCATTTCCGCCGATACCGATCGAGCCCGCGCGCGGGCGGCACGATCAGCCGGCCAGACCGGCAACTGCGGAAACTGTTCGGCAATGTATTCGATGATCGCCAACGTGTCCCACACACAAAGCGACCCGGCCTCACCGGGTTCGCCATCCCACAGTGCCGGCACCAGATTCGATGGCGACAGGCGTCCGATACGTTGCGCCCAGTCTGCGCTGTGGAACTTCAACATCTCTTCCTTGAACGGAATTCCCATCTGCCGCAGCAGCAGCCAGGGCCGCATCGACCACGACGAGTAATTCCTGTTGCCGATGACAAGTGTGAGGGCGGTATTCATGTCGGGTGCAAAGTTTAGCGGGTCGACTGGCCGGTGCGTCCGGCGCCGGCCCGCAGTGTGGTGTAGCGTGCGCGGCCGCCATTGGCGTCAGCGCGGCCCAGGTAGGTACCGGCAACGGTTTCCATATCATGTGCCACCCCGAAAATATCGGGAAAGCCCTGCTCACAGGTGCTGGGCAATTGCATGGATCGCACATTGTCGCGCGTAATCAGTTTGCCGGGCAGGCGCTCGAAAACCGCCGCCTGCAACGTGGTCAATGCTGGGCCGAGGCTGATGATCGGGCGCCGGTGACCGGTGGCCTCCATGACGAACTCAAGCATTTCCTTCAGCGTATAGATGCGTGGCCCGACCATCGGATAGGTCTGCCCAAATGTCTGCGGCATGTCCAGGCACTGCACGATGGCCCGCGCCAGATCCTCCACCCAAACCGGCTGGAACAGCGCGCCCGGTGAGCCGAGCGGGATCACCGGCGAGAACTTCACCAGCCCTGCGAACATGTTCAGAAACTTGTCCCGCTCCCCAAAGACCACGGAAGGCTGGAACACGGTGGTATGCAAGGCGGGGTGGGCGGCGGCGACCGCGGCCACGGCGGCTTCGCCACGATCGCGCGACTGGAGGTAGGCGCTGGGTGCGGTGATATCGGCGTTCAGCGCGCTCATGTGAACCAGCCGCGGCACGCCGGCCTTCACGCAGCATTCGGCCACGGTGCGCGGCAAACGCACATGATCCCGCTCGAAGTCGCCGTGCAGAATGCCCACGAGGTTAATGACGGCATCCATGCCGCGCATCAGCGGCAACAGTTGCGCTTCGTCGTGGATGTCGGCCTGCACCGGCGAAACTGTCGGGAGGATCGAGAGCTGGCGGGCGCGCCGCACCACACGGGAAGGTATTACTACGCGAATATTCTGGGCGCACAGTCGGGCGGCGACGGCCGAGCCGATGAAGCCGCTGCCACCGAGCAGCAATACGTTTCTGGTTTCCATGGTGTTCCTCCGGGGTGCTGCGTGATGTTACGGTGTGATGCAAACGAAGCCCGGCGAGCCGGTCAGCGCGCCACCGTCATCGACGGACCCGCCCCGGACATGCTCGCGAGGGTGCTGGTCCCGGCCTGCTTTTCCTGCCGGCCGGGAACCACGCCGACCATCTCACGCAGGCTGAGATTGTTCGTGCCCGCCTGGTTCGCGTAGTACCAGGCATTGGCCATGACTTTCTTGACGTAATCCCGCGTTTCATTGAACGGAATTGTTTCAGCATAAATGGCGCCTTCCAGCGCCTGGTCGGCCTGCCAGCGCCGCGCCCGCCCGGGTCCGGCGTTGTACGCGGCGGTTGCCAGCACGGGGTGGCCGAGGTCGTCGAGCACATGACGCAGGTAGTATGCGCCGAGCGTGAGATTGACGGGGACGTCGTTTACATTGCGCGCGGCATTGGTGCTCATTCCCACCTGCTTCGCGGCCCAGCGGGCGGTGGCTGGCATGAGTTGCATCAGGCCTGCCGCACCGACACGCGATTTGGCGTCGGCCATGAAGCGGCTCTCCTGGCGGATCAGTCCATATACCCAGGCTGCTTCCAGGCCCTGGGCCCGCGACTGTGCCTGCAGGTCGTTGCGATAAGGCGTGGGAAAGCGCTGGGAGAAGTTGTGGACGAGCAGGGTGCGCTCGGCCGTGTTGATCGCACGATCGGGTATGCCGGCAGACTGGGCCAGTTCGGAAGCTGCCAGCAGCTGCTGATCGTTGAGGTGCCGGATTGCGACCTGCCACTCACGCAATCCCTCGTTCTTCATTTCCAGGCGATACAGCGCCAGCGCGCGCCGGATTCCGCGCAACGCGCCGACAGCATCGAGATCAGCTGGCGCCGGCTTCCACCCCGACCAAGGGGGCGTGGCGGGCACGCCGGCATCCTCCGCAGCCAGCAGTCCGTAAAAATTGTTCTCTCGCAGCAGGGAATCCCGCAGTTTGCGTGCTGACTCGGCGTTGCCCGCCGCCGCTTCGGCGCGCGACAGCCAATAGCGCCAGGCCGGATCTCGGCGCTCCAACGCGGGCATTGCTTCAATGGTGGTCTTCACGGTCGCCCAGTCAACGGCGCGCAGGCCGGCGCGCACCCGCCACGCCGCCTGGGTTTCCGTCAACGGTGTCGCGCCACCGAGAACGAACCACTGCCTCGCCTCCGGCTCATGCTGCATGGCGCCATACAGGCCGATCTGGGCCCACGCGTAGGCAGCGTCGCCCGGCGGCATGCGGCCCTGGAGCGCGGTTAGAAAACCTGCTGCGCGAGCGGCATCGCTGCGGGCCAGTTTCACCAGCGCGTAGATGAAAAGTTCGACCGACGGACGGGAGTCCGTCACCAGCTTTTCGCGCGCAAGAAATTGACCGGGATTAAAACCAATAACCGCGATTTGCCTCTCGAACGAAGCCGGCAGCCTCTCGATATAGGCCGCACTCCGGCGCGCATCAGGCAACTGCCCGGCGGACAGAAGCACCCGCACCCGCGCCCAGGCCGACTCTTTCGATATTTGTTTTTCTGATGACAGGACATCGAACACGTCATAGCAGGCATCCGGTGCTTGCCGGGCTGCATTCCAGAGTGCGCGCGCTTCGTTCAATACCTCGCGGTCGCCGGACGAAAGCCGGTACCGCCAGTATTGGCAGCCCAATTCCGTATCGTCACTGCCGATTCGCGGGTATTCCGGGGCGAAGAGGTCCCAGCGATCACGCCGCGCCACTGCACGCAGCCAGTCGCGGCGCATTGCGTCGGCGAGCACGCCTTCGGGTTGCGCCGCCAGGAAGCGCTGGAACTCGGCGGCAGCGGTGAGAGCGAAAGCAGGCGATTGGGAAAGATTTGCCGACAGCCACCAGTACTCGACATAGTCGGCGAGCGGATGTGCTCGCAGGCGCCCATCAAACGTGGTGCGGGCGGTGTTGAGCGCCTGCAGATTGCGGCGCTCGTAGGCGTCCCGCGCGGCCAAAAACTCGCGGTCGCCTGCATCCGCAACCGTGCGGATCGGCGCGACTGTTTGCACGGCCGCAACACAATACTTGCCCGACATCAATGAAAGCACAAGCACGGCAGCGTAAAAAAGCTGCACAGTTCTGCCGGCCCGCGAAAAGGAAGCGGACGGTTCGGATCGGACGTTCGTCAGGTGTGGTGCGCGCATAATTGCAAGATAATGCTTAGTGTCCAGCTTTGGATGACGTATTTCATGTTTTCGATACCGGCATTGCCTGCCACTGCACACACAGGATAGCTC
>CAYSKY010000046.1:0-12679 GCA_964431425.1 uncultured Burkholderiales bacterium | reverse complement strand
CCCAACAACCGCCTGGATCAGCAAACACCGTTCAGTGCCACGCTGGGCCTCGATTACCGCATGAAAAACGGTGTGCTCGTCGCCGGCGGCAGCTACAGCTTCCGCAGCGGCGGGCTGGTCCGCACCGCCATCAACCAGGACGCCTATCTCACCACCAAGCGCGACCTCGATCTCTACGGCCTGTGGAAGATCACCCCCAAGACCCAGCTGCGCCTGACGCTATCCAACATCCTGCATCCGGCGGCGGTGAACGAGTCGTCCTACTTTGACGAGTTCGGCGTCATCCGCCGCAGCAACACGACGCCATCAAAAATGAATATCCGCGCCGGGCTGGAAGTGAAGTTCTGAGCGCGCGCCGGGACGCGTGGCCCGACCGCGTGTGCTGACGTACAGACGGATCGGATGCCAAGTGTCGCAATGGCACCGGGCACTTCCAGTGCACCGCGCCAACCGCCGCCTGCGGTAACACGTTCACGAGGCGACCCCATGAATCCGACGCAGCCCCTTTCAAGCTCGTTCCTTGTTGCACTCGCCGCCGCGCTGGGCCTAGCCGCATTCAGCCTGCATGCCAGTCCGGCCAGCGATGACCGTTCGCTGGAACGCGGCGCCGTTGCCGATGTCACGCCGCAGCAACGCTATCAAAGCGCCATCCGTGAAGCCGGCGGCGCCTACAAGGAATCGCAGCGTGACTGCGCCGTCCTGGCCGCAAGCGAACGCCCCGGCTGCCTGCGCGAAGCGAAGCAAACCTACGACCGGGACATGGCGGATGCGCGGCGGCTCCTGGGCCGTTAACCGCCCTGCGCACCGGGTCGGCAATGTGCGGCGCTGCACCGACGCCGCTGCATGAAGGGCGCAGTGTGGCGTGGACGGCGCGCGACGCGTGCCGCGATCCACACAACCCCAAAGGACAAGTCATGAACAAAGACCAGATTGACGGACGCAAAAAAGAACTCGCCGGCAAGATCAAGGAAGTGGCGGGCAAGGTTGTCGGCGACAAGCAGATGCAGGCCAAGGGCAAGATCCAGAAGCAGGTTGGCAAGGCCCAGGCCAGCTTTGGGGACGTGAAGTCCGATGTGAAAAAAGCGTTGAGCTGAGTCCCGGCCCGGCGGGCGGGTTCGCACCCTCCTGCCGGCATGCTTCACGTTGTTTAATGCACCCATTCAAGGAGCGCGCATGAACATCCCGCACAGGAAACCCGTTGCACCCGGCGAGCCGAACATCCCGCCGCCATCCGAGGCCGTCGCCAAACAGAACCAGCGCGAAAAGGCCGAAGCCGCCGAAGTGGCCGGCCGCCACAAGAATGACGGCGCCCTGAACCAGAAGGGCCGGCAGTAACCGCACCTCACTGCGACATACCACCAGCAAGTCGTACCAACGGGCGACGCCCGCTCTTCGTGGCGAGCGCTAACGACTTCGTCGCCCCCCCGCACAAACCAAAAAAAGAACCCGGCAGTTGCTAGGCAACTACCGGGTCCGTCACTCACTGTGCCCACTAAGGGAGGAAGCAGGCACAAGACACAGTCTGGTCGCGTCGCGGCATGCAGTCCGTGCGCTATCGCACAAAGGTTGAATTGAATTTTCCTGCGTGACGACAGGCCGCGGGCAAGCGCTACCGCGCCGGTCGGCGCCGCCATGCTGGCGTTTCCCCGGCGCGATGCATTACCGGCGAGAAGCGCCCACAGTCGCTTGTCGCGCCACCCGTTGCGCCAGCTCCCGCAGGCGCGTACGCAGTGGCACCGGCGCGACCACGCGCACCTCGGGCCCGATGCCCAGCAGCGCGAGTGCAGCCTGGTCGGTGTGTTCGTACGGGAAATCCAGCGGCGCCCATCCCGTGCGGTCTCCCGCACCCGCCCTGGCCACGGCTTCGGCCGCGTAGGCGCCCAGCATTGCGAGCCGCTGCAGCCCGAGCTGGGTTGCCCGTAGTTGCGCAGTGTGCGGACGCAGGCCCGCTTCAAACCGGCGCAGGGATTCGGCCCACCAGGCGGCGAGGTCGAAGCGCGCAGGTCGCCGGAAGGTGCCCGTCTGCATTTCCAGCGCACGGATATTGGCCACCTTGAACGTGGCGATCTTGCCCCGCATCGCAGCCACCACATACCAGCTGCCGGCCTTGAGTACGATGCCCAGCGGCTCGACCAGGCGTTCGCGGGTGCTGGTCCAGCTTTCATAGGTGATTTTCACGATGCGCTGGTCCAATACAGCGCGCGCCATGGCCGGAAGAAATTCCACCGGCACTGCCGCGCGGTACCAATCCACCGGATCGAGGTGAAAGCGCGCGCCCATGCGGCCCGCTCCCTCGTCCATGCCGGCGGGCAGGGCCGCCAGTAGCTTGCCGCGCGCCTGGTCCGCCGACGGCCCCAACCCGAGCGCGGCCGCCTGCGCCGGCAGGCCGATGAGCATCATGGCCTCGGCCTCATCAGCCGCAAGGCCGGTCAGGCGGGTGCGATAACCGTCAAGCAAATGAAAGCCACCGCCGGGACCGCGATCGCTCTGCACCGGGATGCCGGCCGCAGCCAGTTCATCCACGTCGCGATAAATGGTGCGCACCGACACGCGAAACTCAGCCGCAAGGGCGTCCGCGGTGACGCGGCCACGGGTTTGCAGCAGGATCAAAAGGGAGAGCAGGCGGCTGGTGCGCATGGCGACATCTTACCCACCAATTCCTGACGTTGCCTGTCAGGAATGCGGCGGCATCATGCAGTCCCGGATCAACACATACGCGAGCCACCGATGAACTCTCCCGCCACTCAGCAAAATCCACCCCCGAGCGCGCCGCCGGGACAACGCGATTTTGATTTTCTCGCCGGTTCATGGCGGGTACAGCACCAGCGCCTGAAGCGACGCCTCGCCAGTTGCGACGAATGGGACCATTTCACCGGCACCTCGCACCTGGCGCAGTTTATGGAAGGGCGAGTCAATCTGGACGACAACGTGCTGGAACTGCCGGCCGGGACCTATCGCGCCGTCACCCTGCGATCGTTCGACCCCGCCTCGGGCCTGTGGGCCATCTGGTGGCTGGACGGCCGCCACCCGCACCAGATTGACACCCCGATGATTGGCCGCTTCACAGATGGCGTCGGCACGTTCTATGCCGACGATACCTTTGAAGGCCGGCCCATCCGCGTGCGCTTCCTGTGGATAGGCATCACGGCTCATCATTGCCATTGGGAACAGGCCTTTTCCACCGACGGTGGCGTGAGCTGGGAAACCAACTGGCGCATGGCGTTCACCAGAACCGGCTGAGCCCGCAACCGGCAGGCGCGCCACCTGCGTTTCGTCCCGGCCTTCCTGCAATCCGTCGCGCGCAGGTTGGTGGTCCCTGTGGCGGACGCTAAGGTATCTCCATCGCCAACCAGTTTTGCCGGGAGAACTCCATGAAACGCCAGATTGCCGCCGCCCTTGTCCTGCTGTTCACGCTTGCACCGGCTTCACAGGCCGCCTCCTTCAATGCGGGATTTGATTTCGCCGGCGATGTGCCGGCCGAGCAGACCGGAATGAAGGTCTATCCGGGGGCTACGCCCCTGAAGAAAAAGAACAACGAAAGCGAGTCTGCCAACCTGCAGTTCTCATTCGGCGACTATGGCCTCAAGGTGGTGGCGGCCAAACTGCGATCCGCCGACGACCCGGCAAAGGTGGCCCAGTTCTACCGTGAAGACCTGGCACGCTATGGCAAGGTGCTCGATTGCACCCAGGCCGTCGCGGCTGAGCCCAAGGTCAAAAAGTCAAAGACACTGACTTGCGAGGACGACCGGCCGGAAAAGAACGGAATGCTGTTCAAGGCTGGGACCAAAGACAACCAGCACATTGTCGAAATCCGGCCGCGTACAGAGGGTACCGAAATCTCGCTGGTAAACGTGGTGCTGAAAAACATCGATTGATCACAGTTGCCGGCGGGCAGGGCCACCGGCGCATTGCTGGCGGTGGTGGCGGGAAGCGTGTTCGGTGTCAAAATGTCCAAATGACACCGATGGCCGCCTCCCAGCCCAGTGAGCGCATTCTCAAGCTGTATCCGGCCCTGGCTGGACTGCCTCCGGACCAGCTTTCCGAGCTGATCAATCCACGCGCCGTGCTTCACATTGCCGCCGGCCGCGAAGTGTTTGCCGAACGCCAGCCCTGCAATGGATTTCCGTTGCTGCTCGACGGCAGCATCAAGGTGGTCAAGCAGGCGGCCAACGGCCGCGAGCTCACCCTGTATCGCGTGGTGCCCGGTGGCTCCTGCATCATCAGTTCCAGCTGCCTGCTTTCGCACACCGATTACAACGCCCGCGGCATCGCCGAGACGCCGCTCAAGCTGCTGGCACTGCCCACCAGCACCTTCGCGGCACTCATGCGCGACAACACGCCCTTCCGCGACTTCGTTTTTCACCTGTTCGCCGAGCGCATCAGCGAGCTGATGCAGCTGGTGGAAGAGGTGGCGTTTGCCCAGCTCGACCAGCGCCTGGCCAAGCTGCTGCTGGCGCGGCAGGAGGATGCGCTCAGTGTTACCCACCAGCAACTCGCCGATGAACTCGGCAGCGTGCGCGAGATCGTCAGCCGCCTGTTGAAGGACTTCGCCGTCAAGGGACTGGTCGCGCTGGGCCGGGAAAAAATCACCGTGCTCGACCGCGCCGGGCTCGCGCGCGTGGCCGCGACAAACGCTGTGTGACCCAGGTTACATACCCCGGCAGGTACCGGGCATAAAGTTCGCTGCGTACCCTAACAACCGGAGAACGCAGCATGAAAAGCAACGTAGGCGGCATCGACAAAATCCTTCGCATCACCGCAGGTGTGGCCCTGGTGGGCGCCACCGCCGCCGGCTTCCTGCCGGTCTGGGGCTATATCGGCGTGGTGCCGCTGGCCACCGGCCTGTTCAATTTCTGTCCGGTTTACCCGCTGCTGGGCATCAACACCTGCAGCACCAAGTAATCGCAGGGCCCGCACTCCCGGCAAGGCCCGCTCCGGCGGGCTTTTGCTTTTGGTGACCCTGCTTGAACGGGGATACACAACCAGCGGGTATCATGGCCGGCGTTGACACCCATTCATGCCAAAAAGGGAGAAAACATGGCTGAAGAAAACACGGTACCGGCAAAGCCCGCCAAGACCTGGGGCGAAAAGATCTGCACCATCGGGGCCTGCATGTTTGGCGGCTCCATCATCCTCGGCATGTTTCTCGGCATCGGCGGCGCCGCGTTTCACAACTTCATGCAGTTCGGCGGCGTGATACTGGGTGTTGTCGGGCTGGTGATGTGGAAGGTGCTCAAGAAGTAGTTTGTCCGTGGCGGATCAGCCGCCCTGGCTTGCCTGCGCGATCAGCTTCAGCGTGAATACGTAACTCAAGTCCGCCCGCGGCTGATGACAGGCGTAGCACTCGGCGAGATTGGCGCCCTCACGGCGGACCTTCTCCGCGTTGAACATGGCGTACTGCCAGTTCTCGTTCCGCAGCATGGCGGGGATGCTTTCACCCCAACCTGCCTCGCGCGCCATCGCAACGTAGGACAGCACCTTGCCGGGAAGCGGCTGCCCGTCGGTCCCGAGGATGAGCTGCCTGGTGTTGTTATCGGTGGCCGCCGCATGGTTCACGCCGATCACCGCCGCGCCGTCCGGCAGGGGCTTGCCGGCCTTTGCCGCGCGCACGGCGATGGCGTTGACGTAGCGAACCGTCAGTGATTTTCCGTCCGGTGCAGTGATCGTCTGGTAACGCGTGAATCCCGCGGGAAAGTCTGCCGGAATGGTCACGCGGCTGGTACTGAGGTTGGGCAGCGGTGCGGACCTGGCATCGGCCGCCGCGGCCGGCAGCGCGGAAAAATAGGCCGCCACCCCCGCCATGTCATCGGCCGACAGTTGCGCGGCGATGGCGCTCATGACCTCGTGCTTGCGGCTGCCGTCCTTGAAAGCCTGCAACTGCACACGCAGATACGACGCCCGTTGCGCGGCCAGGTGGGGGATGTGGTTGGCCACGCTCACGCCGTTGGCGCCGTGACAGGCGGCGCACACGTTGGTGGCGCGGGCGCGGGCTTCGTCGGTGTTCGGCGCGGCAAATGCGGCGCTCACAAAAACAGGTGCCCCCATAGCCAACAGACTTTTGCAAATCGCGTTCATCGAAATCCCTTTGCCGTGAATGAGCAGTTTCCGCAACTCACCGGACGCACCAGTCCAAATGATTGCTGCAGGCAAGCCATTCTTCAAACTCCAGCACGGGCGCGCCTCCCAGGCCATTTTGCCCCGGAGAAGCGCGCCAAATGGCGTTCTACGGTGCCAGGCGCTGCGTGCGCCACGCGCCGCCTTCAACCTGATACATGATGCGATCGTGCAGACGGCTGGGACGCCCCTGCCAGAACTCAAAACGATCCGGCAGCAGCCGGTAGCCGCCCCAGTGCGGCGGACGCGGCGGCTGCAGCAGGAACTTCGCGGCGTATTCGGCGGCGCGCGCCACCAGCACGCCACGCCCGGAAATCGGCTCGCTTTGCGGCGACGCCCAGGCACCGATGCGTGAATCCAGCGGCCGCGAAGCGAAGTACGCGTCACTCTCAGCCTCGCTGACCTTTTCCACCACACCTTCCATGCGTACCACACGCTCCAGCTCCACCCAGTGGAATTGCAGCGCGGCATGCGGATTGCCGTCCAGCTCACGCCCTTTGCGGCTCTGGTAGTTGGTGTACCAGACGGGACCGCGCGCATCGATGCCTTTGATGAGCACCACACGCGTGGAGGGACGGCCGCCGGCGCCGACGGTCGCAACGGTCATGGCGTTGGGCTCGGGAATTTGCGCGGCCAGAGCCTCGTTGAGCCATTTTTCAAATTGCACAAACGGCGAAGCGTCGATGTCGGACTCGGACAACGAGGCGGCTTTGTAGTCTTTGCGCAGGTCGGCAATGTTCATGCACAAACTTTAGCACCGCCACACGGTGCCGCCATCAAGACGCGCGACACCACGGCGCCGCGCCTGGCGACCATCAGCGCAGGTTGACTGTAATCTTGTGATTGGCCGCCGGCAGCATGAACTTCGCCTGATCCCAAGTGGGCGGACCGAATGACGACGCGGCATTGTTGGAGATGCCGGTGGGTTCGTTGGGGATCTTGAGGAAATTGGTATCCATCTTGCCGTTGGCATTGGCGTCGTAGTACGCCGACACCGCGTACTCGCCGGCCGGCAGGTCCGCGAACACCGCCGTCGCCGCGCCGCCGGTACTGTTCACCTTCGCGGTCTTGAAAGGCTTTTTCAGCCAGTCGGCGGGGCTGCTGTACAACGAGACCATAAATGGGTGCCCGCCGGTATCCTTGACCGTGAGCTCGACATTGAGATCTGCGGCGGTGGCGACACCGGCCATGATCGTGAAGGCTGCGGTGCAGGTGGCGGCTACAGTGGCCCGCCGGATGGTTGAACGGCTATGCATGGTTTGTTCCTTGTCGTTGAAGGTGCGCATTGTGGCGCAGTGCTGCGCCGGCTTCCCGCGGATTGCGACCAACCGCAGCCAGCGTTCGCCAACGGCCTCCTGTCGTCGTCAGCGGTCTCGCGCCGGTTGCACCATCACGGCTGCAGTGACATCGCCACAAACTTCTTCAGCCCGTCGCGCAGCTCCGGCGTGAGTTCGCCCAGCAGGCCGCGTGCGTCGGGCGGAATGTGGGCGTGATCGTTGCCATCGAACACATAGTGCTCAAACAGCACGCGCCAGGCCTGGCGCTCGTTCTCGGGCATTTCGCGCAAGGTCAGGAAGGCATGCATCAGCGTGAACAGCGGCGTCGGCAGATACGACGGCCCCGCACGCCACCAGAAATTGATCATCGCGCCGAAGGGCTCCAGCGACTCCACGTGGTGGATCCACATGCTGGGCAGGTACAGCACGTCACCCGCCTCCAGTTCGGCGATCTCGGCAGTCGGAATGACCTCGCGAAAGCGCGGATATTTTTCAAAGTCCGGATTGGCAAAGTCCACCAGGCTGATGGGCTGGCCGGCAAGCTTGTTGTCGATGGGGCCGATGTACAAATTCTTCATCTGCTCGATGGGGAACAGCGTGAAGCGCCGGCGGCCGGCGATCACGCACGCCAAATTCTGCGGCAGGTCCCAGTGCGCAGCGGTGCGCGAACGGTTGCCGATCCACAGCGAGGTGAGGCGCTCCTCCTGCGTATCCAGCAGGTCCATGGGCAGGGCTTCAAGCAGCGCCGGCAGGTGTTCGGGCAGGTTCACCGCACCGGCAAACAAATGCGGGAAATCGTTGGCGCCGGCGAGGCTGGCTTCAATGTCCTGCAGCAATGTTGCAAACGGCAGGCGGCGCGTTTCAAAGTTGCGGCCGATGATGTCGTCGCTGTAGAAAAAGCGGCCTTGCATTGCCGCGCGGCCATACCAGCCCTGCACCTCGGTGGGTCCGCCAAAATTCTTGAGGTAATCGCACAGCGCTGCGGGCGACTGTGTACCCAGTTGGGCGGCTTTCCACCGACGCACGTAGCCCTTGAGAATGGCGGGCCGGTTCTGCGGCTGGATGATGTTCTCAAACGTCGTCCGGTCGACGTTTTCAAAGACCGGCGTTCTGGCGGCGTTGCCCCACATACTGCTCTCCATGATGTGCGCTGGGCCGGACAGACGACCCCTTCCCGACCTGAAGATCCGGTGGGCAGTGCGAGTGCCCGCATTGTGCCGCAATTCAATCCAGACCGCCCCGGTGGCTGCGTGCACGGGGCCGGCTTTCGCGCTTTAATCGGTTCTTCGCAAAACTTGGCCGCCTCCCCGTGCAACTGAACCGATTTGGCAACACCGGACTTTTGGTTTCCGCCCTCGGCCTCGGCGCTGGACAGGTTGGGGCGGAGTCGCTCGACGACCACGCCGCAGGCGAATTTCTCAACACCGCACTGGATTGCGGCATCACCCTCATCGATACCGCTCGCGGCTACGGGCTTTCGGAGGAACGCATCGGCCGGCACATTGCGCACCGGCGTTCGGAGTTCGTGCTGTCCACCAAAGTCGGGTATGGGATTCCCGGATATGCCGACTGGACGGGTGACTGCATCACCGCCGGCATCGAGGCCGCTTTGGGCCGCCTACGTACCGATGTGATCGACATCGTGCACCTGCACTCCTGTCCGCTGCCCACCTTGCAGGCGGGCGAGGTGATTGCCGCGCTGCTCAAGGCAAAGGAGCAGGGCAAAATTCGCATCGCCGCGTACTCCGGTGAAAACGCGGAACTCGCGTGGGCCATCGACAGCGGGCATTTCAGCAGCGTGGAATGTTCGGTGAACCTGTTTGACCAGTGGAGCCTGCGGCACGCGCTGCCACGCGCGGCGGACAAGGGCATGGGCATCATCGCCAAGCGCCCGCTCGGCAATGCGCCATGGCGGTTTGCCGAGCGACCGGTGGGCGACTACTGCGAAACCTACTGGACGCGCATGCAGGCCCTCGGCCTGCAACCGGGCGGCATGGACTGGGATGAATTTGCGTTGCGCTTTGCGGCCTTTGCGCCCGGTGTCGGCAGCGCCATTGCCGGCACCGCTTCGCTGGCGCACCTCCGGCAAAACGTGGCGCTGGTAGAGAAGGGACCGCTGCCCGTCGACCTGCTGGCCACCGTCGCCACACGCTACGGCGAGGTGGGTGCTGACTGGGGCGGCGAAATCTGAACTGCCGACACTTGCATTGACAGCGGGCGGGCACATCGCCATGCTGCGCAAATTCTGCGCCGAGGCCGTGCGCGCCACTGGAAAGGTTGTCCCGTGAATCTGCACCGCCATGCCGCCGTGTCTTTCGCCCTGCTGCTGTCAGCCATGGCCACGTCGACACCCGCCGAACCTCCCGCATGGGCCTACCCTTTCCCCGCGAAGGATTTCAAGCCCACACCGGAAGATGGTTCCATCCGCCGCGTACCCGACAGCAAAGCCGGCTACACACTGACCCAGACACGCGACCGCTTCAATGCCACCAACTGGCATCCGGGCGACTATCCGCCCATGCCACCTATTGTTGCAAACGGCCGAAAGCCAACGGTATACGCCTGCGGCTGGTGCCACCGCGCCGACGGCACCGGCGGCCCGGAAAACGCCAACCTCGCCGGTCTGCCGGAGGCCTATTTCATCCAGCAGGTTGCGGATATGAAAAGCGGCAAGCGAAAAACATCCGTTGGAAAACGCCTGCCGCAGGTGGCCATGTGGGATGCGATCCAGGACATTTCAGAGGAAGAAGTGCGGCAGGCCGCGAAGTATTTCGCATCCATCAAGCCGCGCTGGTCCGTGAAGGTGGTGGAAGCCGACACGATCCCGAAGTCCACGGTCGGCGGCTGGTTCAACATGGCCGTGCCCGGTAACGAGAGCGAACCGATCGACCGCCGCGTCATCGAGCTCCCGGAACATCTTGAGCAGTTCGAAAGCCGCGATCCGCGTGCGAAGTTCATTGCCTATGTGCCCAAAGGCAGCATCAAACGCGGCGAGGACCTGGTGACCACGGGCGCCGGAAAGACCCTGCCCTGCGCCACCTGCCACGGACCGGAATTGAAGGGGGTCGATGCCATTCCACCCATCGTGGGACGCTGGCCTAGCTACATCGCGCGCCAGCTCTACGACCTGCAATCCGGCGCACGCAACGGCGCCGTGGCCGTGCTGATGAAACCGGTGGTGGAGAAACTCGACAACGACGACTTCGTTGCGATCAGCGCCTACCTCGCCAGCCGCGCGCCGTAGGGTAAAAACTCAAGCACTGGCGCGCTTCCCAGACCAAAAATGGCTGGAGAGGCGCGCCAAATGGCGATCTATGAAGCGAAGCGCTGCGTAAAACCCGGCCGGGACTAGTTGTCGCGCCGCATGATGGCGCGACGCACAGTCTCATATTCCTTCTGCGTCACGGCACCGGCTTCCAGTGCGCGCTGCAGGTCGGTGAGTTCCTTGCCCTTGGTGATCTGTGTGCCTTCCTGAACGGTCACGGCGGTGCGGCTGCTGCTGCAACCGGCGGCGGTCAGCGCGAAGCATGCAGCGATGATGATCGAAGTTGTGCGTTTCATGGCG
This sequence comes from uncultured Burkholderiales bacterium, assembly GCA_964431425.1. Taxonomy (GTDB): domain Bacteria; phylum Pseudomonadota; class Gammaproteobacteria; order Burkholderiales; family Usitatibacteraceae; genus UKL13-2. The sequence continues at coordinate 1,723 of CAYSKY010000046.1, read as the reverse complement.
CGCTCCTTAACGTACCGAATCGATCAGCTTCTCGCGCTGGTCGTCGTATTCTTTTTTGGTCAGGGCGCCACTGTCGTAGGCCTTCTTGAGATCAATCAGCTGCTGGCCGATCGACACATTCACCGGTGCGCGCAGAACTTCATTGCTGCTGCACCCCATCAATGTCGCGACCAGCGCGACGGCGAACACACGCTTCAACATGCCTGCTTCCTTTCCCCGGTTTGACAATGAAATGCACGTTATTGGTGAGCACATTCTATGTCACGTTGGACGGTGGCGAAATCGCGGCATGCGCCGGCTGATGCGAGGTGTGATTACTTGCCTGCGCCTTTCAGCTTGTCCATCGCCACCGGCGCCTGCTTGCGAATATCCTCAGCCACCTTGCGCTGCTTCTCGGTCGGTTTGAACGCATCGACCAGCTGCATGGTGACATCGACCTTCACCGCACCCGCGTATTGAGCGAGTGTGTTTTCGTCCCAGAGGGAAACCAACGCTGAAACGCCGGCGTTGCGGCGTACTTCCGGCAGTGCATCGGCGATCTTTTCCAGCAGGTCATCGACCGGCGCGGTGCCAAATCCCTGGCGATGAGCCTGCTCCTGCAGTGCCCTGCCCTGTGCCTGCAGTTTTTCCATCTCGGCCTGGTTGCCTTCCTGCTTCGCTTTCTGGAAGGCGGCCTTGAGCGGGTCCATCACGGCACGCTGGGCGGCCGAGCCCGCATAGGCCACGGCGATGGAACGTGAGTCGTAGGTGCCGATGCGTGTGCCCGGCGCCGGGGTCGAGCCAGTGCCGTCAGGCGCGGCTGCATACAGGCTGCCGGCGAAAATGCAGGCGGCGGCAATGATAGTCCGAGTGAGAGATGAGTTCATCGTGTTCCCTTTCGCGTCTTCTGCGCGAACGCAGACAGATCGCCTGCAAGGGAAATATTAGCCCCGGAAGCGGGCTGCGCGGCGATGAACGTGGCACAACTTGCGCCGGTTGGTCAGGCTGATACGCCTGGCATCACAAAATGCGCCCCTATTGGCGCCTTCGTACTAGCGAAAGTGCATATTGCCGGCGCCGAACAGGCCGATAAGACCGATGCAGATGAGATAGATCGCGACGATGTAATTAAGCAGGCGCGGAATCACCAGGATCAGGATGCCGGCGATCAGCGAGATGATGGGGGCGAGGCTCAGGGACATGTTCATTTGAAACTCCATTCGGGGGGTGGTGGCCGCAAAGGCGACCTTTGCCGCTGCGGCATTTATAGCGCCGCTGACCGCTGGTCTCCGTGCGCGATCGCACACACCGGCCCAGCCTGCCGCTGGGTCACGCGTTCGGCATTCGCGCGCGCAGTGCCGCCATCTCATGCTCCAGCAGCGCAATCCGCTCGAGCAAGGCCAGCGCGAGTGCCAGCGCGTGGGTGTCCAGTTCCAGTTCGCTGCGCAATCGCCTGGCCGTCCGCACCGTGACGACGCACTCTGCGCTGAACGACCAGGGCTGCACGGTCGGGTCTGCCGGCGCCAGTACACCCAGCTCGACCAGCTCACTGACTTCAACCTCACTCAACCCCGACAGGTCAGCCAACACGTCCAACGTCACGCTGTTGCTGTGATCCAGCCAGAGCGGGTTGCCCGGGACAAGTTGCAGTTCATTGGACATGTGTGGCCCCCCATCCCAGTTTCTCGCGCGGATTGAACGTGCTGCTCTCGGCCAACTGCCGGAACAGCGCCTGTTGCTTGTC
>CAYSKY010000045.1:0-12689 GCA_964431425.1 uncultured Burkholderiales bacterium | reverse complement strand
CAACCGACCATGCGATGGCATTCGCGATGATTTCCCCGGCGAACCTCTCGCGGCGCTTTTCGGACAACAGCTTGGAGTCGGTGAGGCCGATAACCGGTCTGTCAGGATCGAGGATGACCGCTGCCGCAAAGACCCCACCGGCAAGCGGGCCGCGCCCGGCTTCATCCACGCCACAACAATGCAGTGCGCGGCCGGCCATGGGTTCAGGCCGCCCGGGCCAACGCAGCCGCCTGCAGATACGGCCGCAGCGCTTCGCGAACCCGCAAGGCGTTGTCGGCCGCCAGTTCGTGGTGGATGGCGGCAAACCGTCCCCGCAGCGCTTCTGCAGCGTCACGGTGGCGGATCCAGTTTCCCAACGCCCTCGCAAGGTTGTCGGGGGTGGCATCGTCCTGCAGCAACTCGGGCACCAGCCATTCGCCAGCCAGAATATTGGGCAGCCCGACATAGGGAAGATAAGCTTTGCGCTTCATCAGGCGATAGGTCGCATTGGACAGCCGGTAGGCGATCACGTGAGGGCAACGCAGGAGCGCCGCTTCCAAAGTCGCAGTACCGCTCGCGACCAGCGCCACATCCGCCGCCGCCAGGGCAAAGTTGGCGTGGCCGAACAGAATCTGCAACGGCAGATCCTGCGCGCCCAGGCGCCAGCGAGCGGCATCAAACTGCTCGCGCGTCTCCCGCGTGGTCAGCGGTACCAGGAACTGGGCCTCGGGAAACTGACGCTGAAGCACTTTTGCCGTCTCGATAAACAAGTCAGCGTGGTAATCAAGTTCGCTCTGCCGGCTACCCGGCAGCATGGCCACCACCAGCGCTCCCGGTTTAAGTCGCAATTGCTGCCGCGCATTTTCCCGCTGCGGGGCCTGTGGAATGACGTCGGCACTGGGATGCCCGACGAATGTCGCCTTCATGCCGGCCTTGCGATAAATCTCCGGTTCAAACGGAAATACGGTCAGCATGTGATCCACCGATTCGCGAATCTTGTTGATCCGTTCGCCACGCCATGCCCAGATGGACGGACTGACGTAGTGCACTGTCCTGATACCCCCGCGCTTTAGCGATTTCTCGAGCCCGAAGTTGAAATCCGGCGCGTCAATGCCGATAAACAGCGCCGGCCGCTCGCGCAACATCCGGTCGCGAACGCTGCGGCGGATGGCGAGCAACTCTCGCAGACTCTTGATCACCTCCAGATAGCCGCGCACAGCCAGCTTTTCCATGGAGTGCCAGGAGTACGCGCCGGCAGCCTCCATTTTGGGGCCGGCAATGCCGACGAATTCGAGGTCGGTGTATTCCTCTTTCAGCGCCTTGATCAGCAGGCTGCCCAGCAAATCCCCGGATGCCTCGCCTGCGACGATGCCGATCTTCATCAGCGGACGATGCCGCGCGTGGACGCCGCCAGGAAATCCGACAGGATCACCAGTTCCGGGGCAGCCGCCGCCTGCACTGACAGTTGCTCCTTTGCTTCCGCCAGCGTGAGTCCGGACCGGTAAAGCGTTTTGTAAGCGCGCTTGATGCTGGCAATTTGTTCGGCAGAAAAATCGCGCCGCTTGAGGCCCTCGGCGTTGATGCCCGCCGCCGTCAGAGGATTGCCGCCCGCGGTCACGTAAGGCGGGATATCCATCAGCACCACGCTTGAGACACCGCACATGACATGGGCACCGATCTTGACGAATTGATGCACACCGGTGAACCCGCCGAGTGTCGCCCAATCGCCGACCTGCACATGCCCAGCCAGTTGCGTGCAGTTGGCAATGGTGGTGCGGTTGCCGACCACGCAGTCATGGGCGACATGCACATAGGCCATCAACCAGTTGTCGCTGCCGACCGTGGTGACACCCCGATCCTGCACGGTGCCGCGATTGAGGCTGCAATATTCGCGAATAGTGTTGCGGTCGCCAATCTCAAGCCGCGTGGGTTCGCCCTGGTACTTCTTGTCCTGGTTCGCCTCGCCAATCGAGGTGAAATGAAATATCCGGTTGTCGCGACCGATGCGAGTGCGGCCGGTCAGCACACAGTGGTGGCCGATACTGGTGCCGTCGCCGACTTCTACATCGCCGTCTATCACGGTAAAGGCACCAACCGACACCCCCGCCCCCAGGCGGGCGCGCGGATCAACGATGGCGGTCGGGTGAATCAGTGAGCTCATAGCGCCATGGTTTTCATGGTGCACAGCAGCTGGGCTTCGCAGGCCAACTGCTCGCCGACGCTGGCACGCACCGCATATTTCACCAGCCCGCGCTTTTCAACCAGCAGTTCCGACTCCAGCGTCAGCGTATCTCCCGGCACCACCGGCCGCTTGAAGCGCGCATCGTCGATGCCGGCAAAGAAAAACACCACGTTGGCGCCGGGCGGCTCAGCCCGTGATTTCAACGACAGCAAGCCGGAGGCCTGGGCCAACGCCTCGATGATCAGCACCCCCGGCATGACGTGGAAGTGCGGAAAGTGCCCCTGGAAAAACGGCTCGTTGATGGTAACGTTTTTCAACGCCTTGATCCGCTTGCCGGTTTCAATTTCCAGCACCCGATCCACCAGCAGGAACGGATATCGGTGCGCCAGATAGCGCTTGATTTCGGCAATCTCCATCACCGGTGCATTGCTTGAAGTCATTGAGCCTCCCCTTTTTTCTTGATGGCCGCCGCCATGGCATCGAGCCGGCGCAGGTGCACTGCGTTCTTCAGCCAGTCCTCGTGCTTCATGGGCGGCATGGAGCCGGTATAGACACCCGGCTCGGTGATTGACTTGGTCACCAGTGTCATCGCGGAAATGATAGCCCCGTCGCAGATTTCCAGATGGCCGATGGCCCCGGCTGCGCCGCCGATCAGCACATGCCTGCCGATACGCGTGCTACCGGCGATCCCGACGCAACCGGAGATGACGGTATGGTCGCCGATGCTGCAGTTGTGCCCGATCTGAATTTGATTGTCGAGTTTCACATCATTGCCGATGACGGTGTCATCGATCGCGCCGCGATCGATGGTGGTGTTCGCGCCGATTTCGCAATCATCCCCGATGATGACGCGACCGGTTTGCGGGATCTTCACCCAGCTGCCGCTGCCATTGGCGAAGTCCGGCGCAAAACCGAATCCGTCGGCGCCAATCACCACGCCGGCGTGCACCAGACCTCGCGCACCGATGCGGCAATGCGGATACACCGTGACCCGGGCATTCAGTGTGGTGCCGCCGCCGATTTCAGCCCCTTCGCCGATCGCGCACCCCGGCCCTAGACGTACTCCCGCGCCAATTCGGGCACCTGCTCCGATCGAGCAGAACTCTGCAATGGACGCTGATGTGTCAACCCTGGCCCCGGGATGTATCACCGCAGAGGCATGCGCGCCCGCTTCAAATGCTACTGGCACGGCAAACAGCTGCGCCACACGTGCAAAGTATGCATAGGGATTGGCAGCGATGATTCTGGGCAACGTCGAGGCTTCACGGTCATTCGGACCGAGTATCACGGCGCCGGCGCGTGTCGCCGCAAGCGCGCGACGGTAGCGCGGATTGGCAAGAAAGGAAATGCGGGTCGCATCGGCTCCATCAAGCGTACCAACGCCCGCCAATGGAGAGTCAACTTCGCCGACCGCTTCGCCGCCAAGGCGCCGCTGAATATCTGCAAGGAACATGATGCTATTTTCGCATGGCGGACCGGGCGCCGCCATGTAGAAGGAACACGCTGCTACTTGTCAGCCAGCGCTTTGAGCACCTTGTCGGTGATGTCGATCTTGCTGCTGGCAAACACCGCTTCCTGGAGGATGAGGTCGAACTTTTCTTTCTCGGCGATATCGTTGATCACCTTGTTGGCCCGCTCCTGGAGCGAGGCGAGTTCCTCATTGCGCCGCAGATTCACGTCTTCACGAAATTCGCGCTGCAGACGCTGAAAGTCGCGGGTCAACTGGGAAAGTTGCCGCTCCTTCGCGACACGCTCCGCCTCAGGCAGTGTGACGGCCTCTTTCTGCAGGGTTGCCTCCAGCTCGCGGCCCTGTTTTTCCATGCGGTCCAGTTCGCCTCGGCGGGTGGCGAATTCCTTGTCCAGCTTGGCCTGGGAGCGCTTGGCCGGCCCGGACTCGCGCAAGATGCGCTCCTGGTTGACGAAGCCGATCTTCTCCGCGGCGGATGCAAGCGGTGCGGTCAGCATCAGGGGGATCAATAGCAGTGCAATTCGTCGCATGATCAGGTCTCCAGGGGGCTGTTGGGCCTCAGAATACGCGACCGAGAAGGAATTGGAAACGCTCGACTTTGTCTTCCGGCTTCTGCTTCAGAGGCTTTGCCAGGCTGAATTTCAGCGGGCCGACCGGTGAGAACCAGCTCACGGCGACACCCACCGAGCCCCGCAGATCCTTCAGCTTGATGTCTTCGTACGCCGCCCACACATTGCCGGCATCGAGGAAGGCTGAAAGCCTGACCGATTTGTCGGTCTTTACGCCGGGCATTGGAAACAGCAGCTCAAGGGTCCCGACCATGCGACGGTTGCCGCCAACGTAGGAACCATTGGCATCACGCGGGCCCAGCGAGCTTTGCTCATACCCGCGTACGGAATCCACGCCACCGGCGTAAAAATTCTTGAAGAACGGCAATGACTTGCCGCTATAGCCATTGGCAAAGCCAAACTCGAAATTGGCTGAAAGGACGATCGGACCCCAGACCGGACGCAGATATTGGGCGTGCGTCTGGACCCGGTAGTACTTGATGTCGCCACCGGGCAAACCTGCTTCGGCGCCGGCCTCGAGCAGGTAGCCTCGCGAGGGGAAATAGATACTGTCACGGGTATCACGGGCGAAACCGAAAGAACCCCGAACCGTCTTGCTACGGGTGCCGAACTGACTCACGTAATCAATGTAGGCGGGTGGGCTCAACGCATCAAGTACGATGTCATTGCGCTCATAGCCGAGGCCGAAATTGATCGAGTCATATTCAGTGACCGGCACGCCAAAACGAACGCCCACACCGGTCGACGTCGACTGGTAGTCACCGGTATTCAACGATGCGGTGTTCAGGTCGCGTCGGAATACATCGAAGCCCCGCGAAACACCGTCAGCAGTCCAATAGGGGTTGAGATAGGAAACCTCGTAGACCTTGCTGACCGTGCCGTTGTTGATCCGGAATGAAAGCTGGTTGCCGCTACCGAATATGTTTGCCTGGGAGACGGAGGCGGAGAGAGTGAGTTTTTCGGCCTGCGAATAGCCCAGACCAAACTGCAGGCTGCCGGTGTTGCGCTCCTTGACCGTGATGTTCAGATCCACCTGGTCATTGGTCCCGGGCACTGCGGGGGTTTCGACCGAGACTTCTTCAAAGAAGCCGGTGCGGTCAAGACGTTCCTTGGATCGGTTGATCTTGTCGATGGAATACCAGCCTGCCTCCAGCTGCCGCATTTCGCGGCGAACCACCTCATCGCGGGTGCGGGAGTTACCCTGCACATTGATACGACGGACGTAGACGCGGCGACCCGGATCGACAAACAGGGTGAAGGTCGCAACCTTCTTGTCCTTGTCGAGATCGGGAACGGGATTAATGTTGGCAAAGGAGTAGCCGTCGTTGCCGAGCCGGTCGTTGATGGCCTTGACCGAATCGACGATCTTTTGCCGGGAGAAGGTTTCACCGGGCTTGAAAAGCAACAGCGAGCGCATTTCTTCTTCGGGAATCTTCAGGTCACCGGCAAACTTGATGTCCCCCAACTTGTAGACCGGTCCCTCGGTGAGGTTGATGCCGATGTAGATTTTTTCCTTGTCCGGCGTGATCGACACCTGCGTGGAGTCGATGTTGAATTCGAGGTATCCGCGGTTGAGGTAATAGGAGCGGAGCTTTTCGAGATCACCGGAGAGCTTTTGCTTCGAATACTGGTCGTCCTTGGTAAACCACGACAGCCAACCGCCGGTGGTTAACTCGAATTCCTTGAGCAGGGTGCCTTCGGAAAACGCGCTGGCGCCGATGATGTTGATATCGACGATCTTGGAGACTTCACCTTCCTCAATCGTGAAGGTCAGAGACACGCGGTTACGTTCCAGCGGCGTGACGGTGGTGGTGACCTTGGACGAATAGAAGCCCCGGCTGGTGTATTGGCGCTTGATTTCCTTTTCGGCACGATCCAGTACGGAGCGGTCAAAAATCTTGGCTTCGGAAATGCCGACCTGCTTGAGGCCATCCTTGAGGTTTTCTTTGGTGAATTCCTTGGCGCCATTGATTTCGATCTGCGAAATCGCCGGACGCTCCACCACAAAAACCACCAGCACGTCATTTTCCGACTCAAGACGCACGTCCGAGTAAAAGCCCGTGGCATACAAGGCCTTGAGCGAAGCAGCGGCCTTGTCATCGTCCATCTGCTCGCCCACCTTCACCGGCAGGTAGCTGAACACGGTGCCGGCCTCGGTTCTTTGAACGCCCTCCACGCGAATGTCGCGGATCACAAAAGGCTGGATGGCCAGCGACGCGGCTGAAAACAACGCAGCAGACAAAGCGGCAAGCAGCGCGGAAACGCGCAAGGCGGGACGTGAACGCATCAAGTAGTTAACCGGTGAGGAGACGGTGAATATCGTTGTAGAAGGCGAATGCCGTTAATCCAAGGAGCAGAGCCAAGCCGACCTGCTGGCCGATTTGCATGACCCGTTCCGATACCGGGCTACCCTTGAGAATCTCGGCCATATAATACATCAACTGCCCCCCGTCCAAGACGGGGACGGGCAACAGGTTCAGCACTCCTAGACTGATACTGATGAGTGCCAAAAAGTTCAAATAGGGCAGCCATCCCATCATGGCGGACTGCCCGGCATAGTCGGCGATAGTCACCGGCCCGGAAAGGTTCTTCCAGGAAACATCGCCAGCAAGCATGCGGCCCATCATCTTCAGGCTGAAGACCGACATTTCGAGCACCTTGTCGAATGCCGGCACGATCGCTGCAATCGGGCCGTAGCGAACCACGGTACCCAGTTTGTCGGCGAGGGCCCGGTCCACTTGCGGTTTCACCCCGATTCGCCCCGCCGGTTTGCCATATGCGCCGGCGACGCCTTCCGGAATCACCGGAATTGTCACAGCCGCGCCACCGCGCTCAACGTTGAGCACCAGCTCGCGCCCAGGATGAGACGCAATGGCGGCAACAATCTTTTCCCAGCGTGTCACCGGCTCACCGTTGATGGCGACAATGCGGTCACCGCTGCGCAACCCCGCCCTGTCTGCAGCGCCACCCGGAACAACCTCGTCCAAGACGGTCAGCGCCGACGCCCGCAGCGGGTTGAGTCCGATCTTGCCGAGAAAATCCTTGTCGAGATCTTCCTTGGACAGGCTGTCCAGATTAATCCGGCGCCCATAGCGGCGGCCGTTTGCGTCCTCCACCTCGATGTCCACCACGCCGCGCCGGACCGACTGGTCGATCAGTGCCAATCGGGCATCCGCCCAGGTCCGGACCTCGGCATCGCCGACCCGGCGGATCAATTCGCCCTCCACAAAACCGGCGATCGCCGCAGGCGAATTGGCGGGCGGCGCCGTGACGAATGCTTTCATGCCGGGAATTCCGCTGACCAGCAGCACCCAGTAAAACAGTGCGGCGAGCAAAAAATTGGCAACCGGCCCGGCGGCCACGATAAAGATCCGCTGCCAAACGTTCTTGTTGTTGAAAGCCCGCGCACGCTCGGCGGGGTCAACCCCTTCGTCGCGTTCGTCAGCCATCTTTACGTACCCCCCCAGAGGCAGGGCCGCGATCACCCATTCGGTTTGGTCGGGACCGCGACGGCGCAGGATGAGGGGCCGGCCAAAACCCAGCGAGAAACGCAGAATTTTCACATCGCACCAGCGCGCCGCCCAGTAGTGGCCAAGTTCATGAATGGTGACCAGGACGCCGATGGCGATCAGGAAAGCGATGATAGTGACGAGCAGGTTCATCGCTTGATCCTAGTCCGCCGCTTTGCGGTTTGATCCGAATCGGGAAATCCATTCGCGCGCGGCCATTCTGGCGGCGGCGTCGGCAGCGAGCACGTCTTCCACCGAATTGACTTCTTCGATGGCGGCGCCTGCAAGGATTTCTTCAATTGCCCGCGGGATGGCAACAAAGGGCAGGTCGCCCGAGAGGAAAGACGCAACGACGACTTCGTTCGCGGCATTGAGCACCGCGGCGGCGCTACCGCCACGCCTCAGCGCCTGATAGGCGAGGCCGACGCAGGGAAAGCGTGCCGGATCCATGGCCTCGAACTCCAGCTTTCCGGCCTTGGCGAGGTCCAGCAAGGCCACCCCCGCGTTGATGCGTTCGGGATACCCAAGCGCATAGGCGATTGGTGTGCGCATGTCGGGGTTACCCAGCTGTGCGATGACCGAGCCGTCCAGGTATTCGACCATCGAATGGATGATGCTTTGCGGGTGCACCAGGACATCGATCTGGTCGGGCCGCGCATCAAACAGCCAGCGCGCCTCGATGACTTCAAGTCCCTTGTTCATCATGGTCGCGGAATCCACAGAGATCTTGCGGCCCATCACCCAGTTCGGATGCGCGCAAGCCTGGTCCGGCGTCACTGCTGACAATTCCGCGATGGGCCGCGTGCGAAACGGCCCGCCCGAGGCAGTCAACACAATGCGCCGGACACCGACGACTTCAAGCCCCCGCTCAAAATCTCGCGGCAAGGATTGGAAGACGGCATTGTGTTCGCTGTCGATCGGCAGCAGGGTGGCGCCGTGGCTGCGCACCGCCTGCATGAAAATGGCGCCGGCCATGACCAATGCTTCCTTGTTGGCAAGCAACACTGTTTTGCCGGCACGGGCGGCTGCCAGGGTGGACGGCAGTCCCGCCGCCCCGACCACAGCGGCCATGACCATCGCGGTGTCGGGATGCGCGGCAATCGTTGACAGCGCCGAATCACCGCTGAGTACTTCGGTGGAAGCCCCCAGTTCGCGAAGGCGCACCCTGAGCGCTTCGGCGCGACCCGGGTCAGGCATCGCTGCGAATCTCGGCTGAAAGCGCATGCATTGTTGCGCGAGTTCCTCGACACGCGAACATGCTGAGAGGGCAAACGCATGGAATCGGTCAGGGTGCCGCGCAATCACGTCGAGTGTGCTGACGCCGATGGAGCCAGTGGAACCCAGGATGGCGATATTTTTCACAGCCTACGCCCGTGAAACATAGATGACATAAAGCGCAGCCAGCGGCAGGGTCGATGTCAGGGCATCAATGCGATCCAATATTCCGCCGTGCCCGGGAAGCAGGTTGCTCGAGTCCTTGAGGCCGGCGCCGCGTTTCATCCACGACTCAAACAGATCGCCCATGATCGACAGGCAGCCAAGCAGCAGGAAAATGCCCGGCAGCACCCAACCCTGCGCCTGCAACTGCCGGACCCAGGCATCACTGCCCGCATTGGATTGCGCGATGAGGTATTGCCAGAGAAAGTAGTATGCCAGCGCGCCCGCCAGACCGCCGATGGCGCCTTCAATGGTCTTGCCCGGGCTGATCGATGGCGCCAGCTTGTGCCGGCCCGCCGCCTTGCCCACAAAATAGGCAGCGATATCCGCAACCCAGACGATCACGGCAAATGACAACAGTGCGAACGGACTGGCATCGCGCAACACCAGCAGCGCAATCCAGGTGGGCAGCAGCACCGCCCACCCCGCCAGCGCGAGCAACAAACGGGAGCGAGGGCGCCAGGCGCGCCCGAGCCACACTGGCACGGCCAGGAACCAGAATCCGGCGGCAACACCCAGCGCGAAAAACTTGTATGCGTTGAACTCTGCCAGGGCCTCGGCGCCGCGGAGGTAGGACATGAGGATCAACCAGGACAATGCGAGGGTGGCCGAAAGAAAAATGTTGCCGTTCACCCTCGACATGCCGCTCAGCCTTGTCCATTCCCATGCCGCGACAATAATGATCGCCAGCGAGAACACGCCCCAGGCCCAGTTCGAAAAAGTGAAAAGGGCGAGAAGCACTACCGGAAGAATGGCCAGTGCGGTGATGACTCGGGTCTTGAGCACGGTATGGCGCGGCTATGCGGCGGGAACGTCCGCCGCATTGAGCGGCACCTGTGCATCCTGCAACTGCTCGCTGGTGCGGCCGAAGCGGCGTTCCCGGGTGCGGTAGGAATCGATGGCCTTTACCAGAGTGGCACGATCAAAATCCGGCCACAGAACAGGGGTGAAGTAGAACTCGGTGTACGCCAGTTGCCACAACAGGAAGTTGCTGATGCGCTGTTCGCCGCCGGTGCGGATGAACAGGTCCGGTTCCGGAGCATAGTGCATGGCGAGGTGTTCGCACAGTTCATCCTCACCGATCTGGCCCGCCGGCGAAGCTGCAAACTCAAGCAGGGATGCGCCGTCCAAGGCACTCTTGCCCTGCAGGCCGCACCAGTGCTGGAGTTTCGCCTTCTGTGCCTTGTTGGCTGCCTGCAGAACATCCCAACGACCACCGTAGTTGGCGGCAACCGTCAACGTGAGCGCATCGTTGTCGCGAGTCAGTTCCTCGCCCTTGAGGACAAGCTCGCGGATACGTGCATCAAAGGGCGAGAGATCACCGACCACCTTGAAACGGATGCCGCTTTCATGGAGGCGCGCAACTTCGCCCTCCAGAGCCCGCAGAAACAATTGCATGAGCACGGACACTTCGTCAGCCGGGCGGCGCCAGTTCTCGCTGGAAAACGCAAACAAGGTGAGGTACTCGACGCCCAGTTCCGCACAGGCTTTCACGGTCGCCCGGACCGCCTCCACACCGCGCTTGTGCCCGGCCACGCGCGGCAGAAAACGCTGTTTGGCCCAACGCCCGTTGCCATCCATGATGATCGCCACATGGCGCGGCACGCCGCCGACGTGGGGAATTACCTGGGTTGAACTGTCGTGCATGACGGAGGGGGAGAAGACTTCTGGCGGGCCGGCTGGTCAGACCGACATCAGGTCTTTTTCCTTTTCCGCAACCGCCTTGTCCACCTCGGCGATGTAGCGGTCCGTCAGTTTCTGAACCTCCTCCTGCGCCTTCTTCTCGACGTCCTCAGGCAGCGGCTCCTTTGCCTTCAGCGCATCCTTGAGAGTCGTATTGGCGTCGCGGCGGATGTTACGAATCGCGACCTTGGCATGCTCGCCTTCCGTACGAACAACCTTGGCGAGTTCCTTGCGCCGCTCTTCCGTCAAAATCGGCATCGGAACGCGGATGATGTCGCCGGTTGTCGAAGGGTTCAGCCCGAGATCAGACTCGCGGATCGATTTTTCAATGACCTGGATGATTTTCTTTTCCCAAGGCTGTACGGTGATGGTGCGCGCGTCGGACAGGGTGACGTTCGCCACCTGCTTGAGCGGCACCATGGAGCCATAGTAGTCCACCTGAATGTGGTCAAGGATACCGGCGTGAGCGCGGCCTGTGCGCACCTTCGCCAGGTCATGCTTGAGCGCGTCAAGCGACTTGGCCATGCGGGTTTCGGACTGTTTCTTGAGATCAGCAACATTCAACATTCAGAGTCTCCCGTCTTGCTCAGGCGTGAACCAGCGTGCCTTCGTCCTCGCCGTTGACGATACGCTTCAGTGCACCCTGCTTGAAAATCGAAAACACGTTGATGGGCAGTTTCTGGTCGCGGCACAGCGCCAGCGCCGTGGCATCCATCACCTTGAGGTTCTTGACGATGGCCTCATCGAACGTCAGTTGATGATAGCGCGTTGCGGTCTTGTCTGTCTTCGGATCGGCCGTGTACACACCGTCGACCTTGGTCGCTTTGAGCACCACCTGCGCGCCAATTTCCGCGCCCCGCAGCGCCGCGGCGGTATCGGTCGTGAAAAAGGGATTACCGGTACCGGCGGCGAAAACGACCACCTTGCCCTCTTCGAGGTACTGCATGGCTTTCGGGCGGACATAGGGCTCTACAACCGGCTCGATATTGATGGCTGATTGCACCCGCGGCACCACACCGGCCTTCGACAGCGCGTCCTGCAATGCGAGTGAATTCATCACCGTCGCCAGCATGCCCATGTAGTCGGCCGTGGCCCGATCCATTCCGGCCGCGCTGGTGGAAACACCGCGAAAAATATTGCCGCCGCCGATCACGATGCCGATGGCAACGCCCAGATCGGACACTTCCTTGATTTCCGCCGCGATGCGCTCGATGGTGGGGCGGTTGATACCGTAGGCGTCATCCCCCATCAGCGCTTCACCGGACAACTTGAGCAGGATTCGTTGGTATTTGGTGGCCATCAGGGCTCCTTGTTATTGCCATCGAGTCTGACTACGGATTGTGTCCGCAGTCGGGCAGAAAATCCTTGCTGCAAAGGCAACGCGGAAAGGCATGCCTCCCCGCGTATGCCGAACTTACCGTGCGGCCGCTGCCGCCGCTTCCGCCACTTCCGCAGCGAAGTCGGTGACCTTCCTTTCAATGCCTTCACCCACCACATAAAGGGTGAAACCATTGATGACGGCGCCTTTGGACTTCATCAACGCCTCGATGGTCATCTTGTCGTCCTTGACGAACGGCTGCGAGAGCAAAGACACCTCTTTCAGGTACTTGGCGATCGAGCCTTCCACCATTTTGGCCACGATTTCCGGCGGCTTGCCGGATTCGGCAGCCTTGCCTTCGGCCACGGCGCGTTCCTTCGCGATATCTTCAGCCGGCACACCCTTGGAATCCAGTGACTTGGGCTTGGATGCGGCGATATGCATCGACACGTCCTTGGCCAGCGTCACGTCGCCGCCGGTGATATCTACCAGCACGCCCACCTTGGCGCCGCCGTGGATGTAGTTGTTGAGCGCACCTTTGGCT
>CAYSKY010000044.1:2999-12928 GCA_964431425.1 uncultured Burkholderiales bacterium | reverse complement strand
GAAAAGGTGGGGACGGCATGTCATTTCTGGCTCATGAAGTAGAAGTCATCATTGAATTTAATCTGCCGGTCATCTTAGCGAATCTAGACGGCGACCGAACTGTCGACAGGAATTACATTCCAGCCCCGTTCTTAGATGCTGACTACTACACCGTTTCAGTTTCGTATCAGCCAAAAATTATTATGTACGCACTCGATAATTATGCTGTGAGCTTCGGTTCAAGTGACAAGAAAGGGCCGCACCAATATCCGGCTGAGATCTACAGCAAGCTAGGCATATGAGTCGACGCCACAACGCTCAAAGCGCATGGTCTGCGTTCCTCGATTTGAGGTTTCGAGCTGACATCCAGAAGTAGATCGTTTTTTTTGCCCTTCCAAGATCGCTCATGAGAGACGATTCTAAAATTGAATTGCCGGAAATTCACTCATGCGCCTTTTGCGCATATTTGCGTGGAGACCGCCCATTCACAATTGTGAACCGCGCAGAACATACCGCAACGCTCGTCACGCGTGAGCAGCGGGGGCATCCGCACTTGTTAGTTCTTCCTGTTCGCCATGCGCCGACAATATTAGAGCTTACAGATGGTGAGCTTTCTGCAATTGCGGTTCAACTAAAGAAAGTGGCAGCGATGATTGAGCGCGCTTATCAAAGAAAAGGCATCGCGATTTGGCAGAACAACGGTGTGCCTGCTGGGCAAACGATAAGTCATTTTCATTTTCACGTGGCTGGTACGCTTGATGGTGGCGGCACAGAGTTTGGAGAGGTGCCAGAGATATCCATCGCCGAGACCGACGCAATCGCAAAGAGACTCTTGGATTGCGGCTAGAGCAGGGTAATTGGGTCGTGCGTGGCATTGGCAATTCCCCAATGAACTTGATAAAAAAGGACCACAAATGAAGTGTGTTGTCTTAGCAGGAGCTGGTGCATCGTACGCAGTTAATTCGGAGCAGTACCCAACAACGGCACATTTTGTCGAAAGGCTTCCGAAGCAAATTAAGGACAACGCACTGTACAAGTTGATCGTATCGATAATTTCCGAGCAGGAAGATGAGCCAATCGATATTGAAAAGGTCTTGTGGCGCCTTGAAGAGTTGCGCTCCCATCTGCAGATTGCGACCAAAGCAAGTGGGACAGTCGGTCGCGCATATACAAAGAATAGACTGGCAACGATTATTGGGGGAGATACAGATACTTTCTATACCGCAGCCCCACAGTATCTTCGACATATAGATCTGCTGGTGGCCGACATCAACAAAGTAGTCTATGAGCTCTACGCACATATGCCCAGGCGCGAAGAACTGGAGCCAAATTGGATCCTATTGTTGAGCGGACTTTGTGCACGATCTCACAGCCTTAATATTTTTACGACTAACTATGATCGAGTGATTGAAAGAGCTGAAAACTTTGTCAACAAAATGAAACCTGCCCCGAAGTTGAAACTTCATTCCGGCCACGTTGACGATGTTGAAAGAGAATTGGATGTTAGTTTGTGGTCGGAAAATCCATTGGGACGATCATTGTCCGGTACAAAATTAAATGGCCTTTTAACAAAACTTCATGGTTCAGTTGATTGGAACAACGAAAACGAGAAAATTGTCATTGGCGGCGCCTTTTACAAAGGCGATCATTCTCGGCACGCAATTCTCTATCCTGGGCTAACGGGCCTTCCGAACGTAGAGCCCTTCAAAAGTTTCCACGGGTTTTTTGATAGAACACTAAATGATGCAGACCACATGCTTGTAATCGGTTTCGCGTTTCGTGATGATGCGATCAATCACTCGATTGAATCGGCCAGTCGCCGGGCAACTTTTAAAAGCTTAGTCGTGATTGATCCGACGAAACAGCTTGTTCTCCCCAAAGGGATTCCAGCTGGAAAAATTGTCCACATTGCATCGGGCTTTGATGCAGCGGCTGTCGGAAATGCGTTTCTAAAACTGAAATAACGCACACAAGAAAAGCACATAAGTACAAAAAGCATATGAAGAGCACAAATATATTGGGCCAGCCTGATCCCTCTTTCACCCGAATTCAGTATTGCCAGGTCCATGAAGTATGCGGAATCAATAGTTTGCTTTTAGTGAAATTGGCGTGATAATTGGAGCACTCAGTTACGTGAATCGTGGTTGTTAGTTTTTAACATGCCATTGTCGGGCGTTTCGCCAGACAGTATTTAATTGAACGACTTCGGCGGCACGAAACAGGCCACGCGCCCAATCCGCTCCGGTGTCGCTCTATTGGGCGCGTGGCCTGTTTCGTGCCTGGAGTTTGAGGTAGCTGAGCCTATCAATGACACTAAAGACAGCAAGTGCATTCATGACGACGGTCAGCAAGCAAAAGCTGACCGTCGTTTCTTTTTCAGAGTTTCTAGTTGTTTTTGGCGGTAAGCTTGCCGGCGCCAAATACAAGGGCAAGCCAAAAACACAAAGAGATGCGTTTGTTCGATGGGTCCGCGGGCATAGACAGGATCTTGCTCACGCGATTCTATTGCCAGAGATTTTTGAAGACTGGAGTGACTTTGATACTTACTCCGACCTCATCCTGTTTGAGAAAGACCTCAGTTACCTTACCAGTGTCGTATTGGTCTTTCTCGAAGGGCAGGGAGCCATCGCTGAACTCGGTGCGTTCTCGCAGATTGGGTCGTTGCGCGAGCGACTCTTGGTTGTGATTGCAGAAGAGCATAGCGTCAATCGTTCTTTTATTACGCTCGGGCCAATACGCAGTATTCGTGATACCCACAAGCACAGTGATGCAATTTGTGTGATACCTGTCAAAAAGCTTGCCGAGTTCCAAGATCACATTCCGGCAGTCGTCAAGGCTCTAGATGAAAAGCGAAAACGACCATCAAAAAGTGTTGCTTTCAATGCCGACGACGAACAACACAGAATCCTATTGGTTCTAGATTTGGTGACACTCTTTCTTACGCTGCAGATTGGAGAAATTGAAGAGTTGGCATTGCACTTTGGAGTCTCTTTTGCCGGGACAAAACTCAAGCAAATTCTCTTCGTATTAGTGAAGACTGGATTGGTAATCCGCAAAGAGTACGGAAATAACGTGTACTACGTGCCAAAGGACCAGACTAAGAATTACGTTGACTACAACTACAACGGGACTGGAGAGTTTTTCAAACGACCTGGGGCCAAAGCGAAAATTTGGAACGAAGTCAAATCAGACGTTTTTAGGCGCACTGCGTTTGAATTAGCTCGTGGTGAGAGGATGTCAGGATGAAACTTGTTGAGAGAATGCTCTCTGAGTTGCCATTCTCACTGGATGAAATCCGATCGCTCGTTGCGACGGCCCAATTTCGCTACAAGGTCTACCCGATACCCAAACGTCAACCTGGACAATTTCGGCTTATCGCGCAGCCAACACCTGAAGTAAAGCTTCTTCAACGATGGCTGATAAGTGCAGTCTTTTCGGTTTTGCCAATTCATCGAGCCGCGAAGGCATACAGAGACAAAACATCAATTGCAGACCATGCAACGGTCCACGCTGGCAACAGATTCCTTTTGAAAATGGACTTTAAAGATTTCTTTCATTCAATTGTTGCGTCGGATGTCGAACGGCTTCTACTGGAGAAAGGAAAATATTCGCTCGAGGAGGCAAGCCTGATCGCACAAATCGTATGTTGGCGAAACAAGAGACAAGGTACGCTTTGCTTATCTATCGGTGCGCCGAGTTCTCCAATTCTTTCAAACATTTTGATGTATGAATTCGACAAGCGGATCTCAACTATATGTAGAGCGAAGAAAGTGAAATACACGAGGTATGCAGATGACCTTGCGTTTTCTACAAGCCGGAAGAATGTGTTGGCAGACCTAGAAGCGGATGTTGAATCAGTCTGCAGACAAATTAATTTTCCCCAACTTACAATCAATCGCGATAAAACTGTTTCGACCTCAAAAAAATTTCGACGAGTATTGGCGGGACTCGTGCTAACGACAGCCGGAGAAGTCTCTTTAGGTAGAGAAAAGAAGCGGGCATTGCGGGCTGAAGTGCATAGGTATACGAATGGAACGTTAGCACCAGAAGCAATTGGCGCTCTTCGCGGCCGTCTTGCCTTTGCTTGGTCAGTGGAGCCCGACTACGTGCGCTCCCTATTGAGAAAATATGGAAACGAAACGTTTGCGAAATTGGAGCTGCCATTTCGAGAATGACTGTGCAAATAAAATAGGAGGGGCCACAAATCGGGGGGCAGGTCTTGCAATGTAGCCTTGCCCTGTTTCAAGGCAAGACCCCGGCAGCATGCAACGAATTGCCCTATTGAATGACCACGACCACCAAAGAAGAAGCATTGACCAGCACGGTGCCGAACAAGTGGATTGCCGCGATCCTCGGCCTTTTCCTGCAGGGCTTCGCGCTGCTCTATGTCGCGCAGCCTGCCTGGACAATTTTCTATTTCATCGTCTCGCTGGCTATCGCAATCGCCAGAATTTCACTTTCGGCAGCTGGTGGCCAAGGCTTGCTGTTCGATCTTGTCGCGGTGATGCTCGCTATTGTGGCTGCCGTCCACGCATACCGCATCGCATCGAAATGGCCGCAAGACAAACAGCGCCCGGCCTATTCGCGCTGGTACGGGCTGCTGGGCATCGTCGCGGTTTTTTCGATGGCATTGATTTGTTTGCGTGCGTTTGTCGCCGAGCCATTTCGTATCCCGGCGGCTTCGATGAAACCGGCTTTGCCGGTGGGTTCAACCATCGTCATCGAGAAGTGGGGCTACGGGCACTACAGCACCTTCGGCATCAGTCTTTTGCGCACCGCGCCGACTGCCAGGATCGCGCTCGGCGATATTATCGTTTTTGATTATCCCGAAAACCCGGAGGTGAACTTCGTCAAACGGGTTGTCGGTCTGCCCGGCGACAAGGTGAGCTATCGCGAAAGGCGGCTCAGCGTGAACGGACTCGCGGCAGCTCTTGAACCGACGACGAACGTGCCGGCACCGGCATTGAATGAGGGCCAACGATTTGTCGAGGAAAAGCTTGGTGGCGAGAGTTACACCACCATCGTGGACGATAACGCGCCGCCGATTCGCCTGAATGCCGTGCGCAAGTTTCCCGACCGGTCAAGCTGCACCTATGACGATTCTGGCGTCGAGTGCGTCGTTCCGCCCGGCAAATACTTTGTGATGGGCGACAACCGGGATAACAGCGATGACAGTCGCTATTGGGGCTTCGTCCCGGAGTCTGCCGTGGTCGGCAAATTGAAGCTTGTGTTTCGCCCGAGCTGAAACCGCCGGCAATGGGCGATGCATGAAAAATCGGGCTCAGAAACCGCTTAGCGCACTGCGGCCCGCTTGCCAGCACCCTGACTCGTAGATCGCCATTCCACGCGCCTTCCCAGCCACTTTTGCCCTGCAAGCCGCGCCAGTGCTTGAGTTTCAAGTTGTTTCGTCTATCGCCGCGCCAGGCGCCATGCGGCAGGCCATCAGGCAACAATGCTTGGAGCGTGCCCTATGCTATGCCGCTCAAAACCCAATCCTCGAAAAGGGAAATGTCGTCGATCCACCTCGCGCGTTGAGGTGCGGCTTGGGATCCTGGGCGCGTTCTAGTTGTACGTGGCGAAGGCAATGCCTGCGCTGGGGAGCAATAAGGTAAACAGCGAGCGCTTGAGGAGTCCCCAATCCGGGCGGGAGTTACGGTCGGCGCCAGCCCGCCAGCTATACTTCAGTCACTCGCAATATTAACTTTCTTTATGCGCCATGCTTGCCGGGCTGCCCGGAGCCTACTTGCGGTAACGGTATGCCTCTTCGCCATCTGCGCGGATAACGTCCATGCGCAGCCACAGCCAACCGGTTCGAACCTGGTGGTCGTGGTCGACCAACCGCGCGATGGGACCGCCAATAATGTTCGCGTGTTTTCCGATGCGACGTCTGCGAGCTTTACCTTTCCGCAGAACCTGGGCGTCTTCAATTACACGCTGACGGCAACTAGGCCCGGCTCGACTTTCTCCGGTGCTTTCCAGGCGCCAGGGTTCGGGCTTCTGACGCCCGGCACGTATGTGCCAATGAATCTATTTGCCCAGCCCACCGACCCGGGGATGTACATCAGTTATTCCCCGGCCTGTAATGGCAGCAACGTAACCGGTAGAAAATTCATCGTGCATGAAGTGGCCTACGATGGGGCTGGTTCGATCAGCAAACTCGCGCTCGATTTCGCCGACGAATGCTATCCGTACGCAAGCGGCGCGGCGCGTGTGTTCGGGCATGTGCGCATTCAGTCGGTGGTGCCAATCAATTACAACATCGATGCGCCGGTGCCTTTCGTCTTGTCGCCGGTGACCGGTGCTGCGCTTTCGAGCTGGATTGTCTCCAACGAGGTGACCATCACCGGCATCAATGTGCCCGTCGCGGTGACGGTGGCCGGCGGTGAATACAGCATTGATGGCGGCGCATTTACGGCGGCGCCCGGAACACTTGTTGCGGGCCAGCGTATACGCATGCGCTTTATGAGTGCGGCCCTTCCCAATCAACTTACGCAGGGAACGCTGTCAGTAGGCAGCATTACCAATGTGTTCAAGGTTGGCACCGCCACCGGTGATTTCCCGCAACCGTCGGGCGATCCGCTAATCGTGCTGATCCGGCATCCTGTCAGCGAAACGGACCTGATTACCACCAAAGTGTTAAGCCGCGCCACTGACGTGGATATTCGCGTTGTGCAAGATGGATATCTGAACTCACAAACCAGCGTGCGTGCATATTGGGCGAACGGCAACAACTTTACAGCCAGTCTGGAGGGGGCAAACGGGAGCCAGCTTGGCGTCGGCAACTATCCCGTAGCGTCAGCAATCCCATCGGCGGCGCTACCGTCGTTGTACAGCAACGAAGCGGGTTGCACCCTTCCAGATGGAAACTTGAGCCTGAATGTGCTGGAAATCGAAATTGATGCCAGCAATACCGTGACGAAACTGGCGGTGGATTTTGCAGCGCGCTGCACAGTCTCGGCATACCAAAGCCAGTCAGCTTTCTATGGCCACATTCGCTTCAACTCGACCGTTCCTATTGACTACACGATCACCCTGCCGACGCCATTTGCCTTCGCGAAGGTCGGCAGTCTGCCACTCAATTCACTGGTCGAGTCCAACGAAATCACGCTACGCGGTATTACGGTTGCGGTGCCGATCAGTATTGTCGGCGGCGAGTATTCGATTGATGGGGGCGCATATACTGCCGCCCCCGGTAGCGCAATGGCCGGTCAGCGCATTCGCGTGCGCATGTACTCGCCCGCAGTAAATAATCGTACGGCGACGGCGACCCTCACGGTCGGTGGCCGTAGTGTTCCGTTTACGACCGGTTCTGACCCCGGCAATGCACCGCAACCCATAGCGGATCCACTGATCGTGCTGCTGCGGCAGGCGGTTGCCACGGGCGCGATGACGCAAATCGTCTTAAGCCCGGCGACCAATGCGGTGCTGGGCTTCCCGCAGACGTCTTACTACTCAGAGAACATGATTGCCGTTAGCGGGGTTGTGCCGAATGTGTATGACGACGATCACCGGTGGTTTGCACAACTCACCGGCCCCAACCAGCAACCATTGACGGCCGGGGCCTATACGACTGCGTTGAACGCGCCGGTGCCAACAGCAAAGTTTGAAGTGTCTACCGCACCGTGTGGCTCCATCGGCTACACAATTCGCTTTGTCGTGCATGAAATCGAATATGAAGCCCCACTGAAGCCCAGCAAGCTTGCCATGGATTTCGTCCAGCTTTGCAGGCTGGAAAACACGGAATTTTCTGCAGTGATCGGGTATGTCCGCATCAATTCGACGATCCCCATCGACTACAGCATCCGGCAACCCGTACAGTTTAGCTTCCCCATGGTGATTGGCGCGGCGCCCGGCGCCGCGCTTGAGACCAGTGAACTCACCGTCCGCGGCGTGAATGTTCCCGTGGCTGTTACCGCCACAGGTGGCGAATACCGCATCGACGATGGTCCTTACGTCAGCACCCCGGGTGTGGTGGTCGCGGGCCAGCGAATTCGTTTCCGGGTAACCGCCCCGGCGATTGAGAACGCGGTTACCTCCGGCACACTGAATGTCGGCGACGGTTCGGCAACGTTTAGAGTGGCCACGCGCACGGGCATCAATCCGCAGGCCAACGGCGCACCGCTTGCCGTTTTTCTCAGCCAGCGCACCGACCAGGCCGGGCTTGGCCGCAGCTGGTACCTTTCACCGGCCAATCAATCGCAATTTGAACTTACGCGCAATCAGCGCGGCGGCGCCACGTTGTCGATCGTTACGCCTTCTGTGCAATATCCGGGTTCGTACGAAAGCTGGTATCTGGAGTTCGCCGCGGCCAACAGCCTGCCGCTGGCCCCGGGCGCTTATCCAATCGCGGTCCGCTTCGGGTACGACAGTCCGCCGGCGACACAGTCGGCCATGCAGGCGCAACACTCTCCCTGTTTCGGCGTACCGTTCACGGCAAGCTTTACGGTGCATGAGATTACGTACTCAGCCACCGGCGTCGAGGCGCTCGCGCTCGATTTCGTACAGTACTGCAGCAGCACGACAGACCCTTTGTATGGCTATATCCGCATCAACTCAAATGTCCCCATCAACCAAATTGTCGATACAAGCCCGACACCGTTCGGTTTCTTGTGGGCGTATGGCGTCGTGCGCAACCAATGGCAGGTCTCGAATTCTGCGGAGATAAAGGGACTCAACGCTCCAGCGCCCATATCCATTACCAATGGCGAATACAGTATTGACAACGGCCCGTTCACCGCTGCTCCAGGCACCGTGCTCGGGGGGCAGGCCGTGCGCGTACGCCTTCTGTCGTCATCCGCTTACACCACCAGAACAAGCGTGATCTTGAATGTTGGCGGGTTCAATGCCGAGTTCAGTGTCACCACGGAGGCGATGGACTTCAATCCGGATTCGTTTTACTTTGCCCCGGTTTTGGGGGCTCCACCCGGTCAGTGGATCTTGTCCGAGGTGTGGACGCCGATCAACTTCAACGCACCCGCGAATATCGTTGTTTCCGGCGGTGAATACAGCATTGCTGGCCGCCCATTTACCAGCGCGCAAGGCACAATCAGCCCGGGCGAATCGGTTCGCCTGCGCCTCATGACGCCGCAGGCTTACAACACGGCCACCCTGATGTATGTCGATATCGGTTCCTTCAATCCGGGCCGGGGCTATTTCAACGTGATTACCTTGCGCCGCTTCACGCTCACGACGTTGGTGATGGGCGGTGGGGCAGTGACAGTTTTGCCTGCAGGCTCGCACTGCCAGTCATCGTGTTCCGTCACCCTCGACGAGAACACTGTCGTCACGCTGACTGCACAGCCGAATCTTGGCCAGCAATTTGTCGGCTGGAGCGGTGGTGGCTGTTCGGGTACTGGAACCTGCACGATCACGATGGCCGCATCGCAAAATGTACAGGCAAATTTTGCGGGGGCACCACCCGCGGCACCTACCATCACATCAATTGCGCCGGGTGATGGTCTGGCAATCATCTCGTTCACCACGGTACCGCGGGCCACGCTATACCAGGCGGCTTGCACACCGGGCACGGACACGGTGACGTCCACCACATCACCCATCGTGTTCACGCCGCTCACCAATGGCCTCCTGCAAACCTGTACTGTGACGGCGCTGAACCAGTTTGGCGGCACCGCGTCTGCACCGGTGACCGTAACCCCGAACCCGGTCGCGGCACTTGCCCTGCTCGCAGTGTCATCGCGAAAACTGCACAGTGCCGCAAATGGCAACGATATGGTCTTTGACTTGCCGCTGCCACTGGGCGCAACGGCACCAATTGTCGTTGAGCCGCGCGTCGGATCTTCAGCGGGGCATCTGCTGGTATTTACGTTCAACCGCAGCGTCACCTCCGTCGGCGGCGTCTCGGTTCTCGGTGGCAGTGGCGCATCATTAGGCGCCGCGTCCGCGGCCACTATCGACAATCGTATCGAGCTTACCCTGCCCCCCTTGCCGGA
>CAYSKY010000044.1:0-2989 GCA_964431425.1 uncultured Burkholderiales bacterium | reverse complement strand
CACGAGGGCATTCGTCACCATAACCGGTGTCAATAGCTCATTGGACGTGGGAACGGTAGTGGGTTTCTTGCGTGGCGATGTCAATGGCAGTGGTGCCGTCGGCGACGACGACGTGCGGACGGTACGGTCGCGTGTAGGGCAAGCGCTGGACAGCGGGACATTCAAATACGACATAAATCTGTCCGGCACGATCAGCGCGACGGATATCGTGGCAGTGAAGACGCGCATAGGCATAACGTTGTTGCCCTGATACTGATGGGAAATTTGGTTCAGACGGCGTTTCGACTGTAATGCGCGATCAGTAGGTAAGGCATCAGTTCAGACCCCACCGCCGAAACGCAATGCCGGTGTAGTTCAGAACGTGTTTCTCGATTCCCACCGCAGCCCAACAGCAATCACGAACCAAGTGATCGTGAGCCCCCACCCGAAAAGGGAAATGCCGATGATCCGCCACGCTGCCCGCCTCCTCGCAATCCTGGCCTTCGCCGGCGCTTCCGTTCATGCCGCCGAAGCAACCGACCCCGCGCCCTCGATGGCGAAGGCGGCCAACGCCTTTCTCGCGGCCCTGCCAGCGGCCAAGCGCGAAAAGGCCAGCATCCCCTTTCATTCGGAGGAGCGCCTCAACTGGCACTTCGTGCCCAAGGCGCGTCTGGGCCTGCCGCTCAAGCAGATGTCACCCGAGGAACGGCAGGCGGCGCTGACCTTGTTGAAGTCGTCGCTCTCGGCCCACGGTCTCAAGAAAGTCGACACGATCCGCAGCCTTGAAGAGGTGTTGCGCGCCATCGAGGGCAACGACCGGCGCGACCCCGAGCTGTACTACTTCACCGTCTTCGGTGATCCCGCCGAGAAAGGCGCCTGGGGCTGGCGGTACGAGGGGCACCACGCGTCGTTCAACTGGACGATGCTCGATGGCCGGCTGGTGGGAAGCTCTCCCCAGTTCCTGGGTTCGAACCCGGGCGACGTCCTGGAAGGCCCCCGCAAAGGCACGCGCGTACTCGCCGCTGAGGAAGACCTCGGCCGCGCGCTGGTGAAGTCGCTCAGCGCAGACCAAAGCCCACTGGCGGTGATCAGCAATAGCCCGCCGTTCGGCGCCAGCGCGCCGTTGGGCATTCTGTCCGGCAACACCCGCGAGGCCGCGGCGCAGGAAGACAAGGGCATCGCCTACGCCAAGCTGACCGCAGAACAGCAGGGCCTGCTGCTCTCATTGATCCAGGAATACGCCGCCGCCCAGCCCGTGGCCGTGGCGCAATCACGATTGGCCCGCGTCAAAGCCGAACTCCCCAACGTCAAGTTCGCCTGGATGGGCAGCCGCGAAAAAGGCCAGGGCCATTACTACCGGATTCAGGGCGTGTCGTTCCTGATTGAATACGACAACACACAGAACAACGCCAATCACATCCACACCGTGTGGCGCGAGTTCAAGGGCGACTGGGGCAAAGACGTGTTGGGCGAGCACTACCGGACGGCGCCGCATCATGCAAAGCAGAGCGGTGGTGATCAGGGTGAGAAGAAGGCGAAGGCAGGAGAGTGAAACGGCGGAACAGTTGTGAATAGCGTAGACACGAGTTCCAGTGTGAGCGAACAAGCCCGCCAAAAAGACGTGGGGAAGTTCTGGCAATATCGCGGTGATAGTTTCTAAGACCAGACTTCAGTTGCGCAACGCAAGGAAATGGCATTGAAAACAGGACAGATGTTTTCTGAATGTGCTGTAAGAATCCTCCTTGCGATGGCACATGTTTTGGCATTTTCGCTCGTCGTTCCTGACGCCTGCGCCGCGCCACTATCGAACGAGAGCAAACAGGTGCTGCGCGAAGCCGCCGAAGGACGCGCTGCCCTTTTCCGCGGCCAAACCAGTTTCCAGCCGGCGGTTGACCGCGGCAACGCCCTCGTCAAAAAGCTTGGCGCAGTGGCCGACGTGGACGCGCTTCCCTTCCTGGTGGAACTGCAGGACACAGAGCTGATCCACTGGTTTGAGCAAGCGTTCCAGGGGCCGAGCACGCCGTCTCTTGTCAACACGATCATCCAGTTCCGCCGAGATCCCGTGGTCGGCTGGAACATCGTCAGGCTCACGCGCAAGAATAGTTCACGAGAGCTGTTCGACGCGCTGCTTTCGGATTTGCGACTACCAAAGATTGCATTGCCGAAGACCAACCCTCGTGATCAGAGTTATCGATATGACTATGCGCGGGCACTCCTGCTGACCGAGTTGCCCGGCGTCGAGGCTGACGTGCTGGAGGTCATGCAAGACCCGCTGTTCACGCGGATCGCGGCAGATTTTCTTGCCGGCCGGAAATATGCACCGGCAGCGCCCGTGCTTGCCGAGATGATCGACAAGACTCCCACGTCCTCGCTCCAAATTGGCGAGCTGGCTTTGGTCGCTGCAAAGTTCAAAAACCAGCAGGTTCATGACGCGGTTGCCCGAAAGCTTGTCCAGCTCGGACGCAATCGAGACAACCAGCTCTTTGAGCGCAATTTTGGCCCGTTGGTGGTGGCGCTTGGCATCGGACATCCGTTCGTAAAAATGAGCCCACTGTTGCTGGAGGAACAGATCCTTCAAGTCTTCACAGCAGCAGAACGAGTCCAGATCGCCAATATGCTCAGGGACCATGCTCGCAAGGAGAAAATGACGACAGAAATAACGGCTGAAAACCTTGTCTACTGGATGGCCACGGACGAACCTGATGATGTGGTGAAGTGGTTTATCGACAGACATGTTGACGTCAATGGTCAGACATCGCAGGGCTTTGGGCGCCCACTCAATGCAGCGGTCTGGAGTTCGCAGCGGCTGTTGCTGGTGCCTCGGCTTCTGGCGGCCGGCGCCAACCCGCGGCTCGGTGGCACCAGCGGGAGCACCCCCCTGCACGTGATCTCAAGTCATATGCAATACGGTCGACCCTTCCAGGCGGAGCTGCAGAAAGTCATGGATATGCTGATTGCCGCTGGCGCCGACGTGTCGGCGGCCGACGCGGAGGGACGCACCCCGCTACAC
>CAYSKY010000043.1:3793-12965 GCA_964431425.1 uncultured Burkholderiales bacterium | reverse complement strand
TTTTTTACCCGAACCGGCGAGTTCAGTCCGGAGCAGGTTACCGGCATTGCGCGTACGCTGGGTCAGCTGACAGAAGCGGCCGCCCAGGCTGGCGACGCCCGCTTACAGGTAACGGCCTCGGCGGCAATGCTGCGTTTCCTCGGCTCTGTGGATCGGTACCAGGATACTGGACCGTACCTCGAATTGGAGCCATTGCTGGATCGGGACGATGTCAGTCCTCTCAGCCGGATTTCATGGATGGGAATCGCCGGTTACCTGCATTGCCGGCGCGCCACTGACATGGCCCGGGGCAATGCGATTCTCGCGCGGGCTTTGCAACTTGGTGAGGAATACGGGCTGGAGCAATCCGGACCGTTCCTGTTGTTGATGTTTGATGTGGTGGAGGGCTTGAGCTACGCGCCGGATATCGGCGCCTTTGCCGATTCCCTGGAACGCCTGCGCCGTTGCATCCTCCCGGCCAGCCTCTCGAATTGGGCCTATTACCAGTACTTTCTGGGCTGCTACCAGATGCGCATTGCACATTACGCAGAAGCCACCCGCACCTTTGAGGAAGCCATCCGCCTCGCCAGCCAGACGGGCATCCCGGCTGAACAAATCCGAACCTTCCAGGCCAAATACAGTTTTGCGCTGATGGGCGAGGAGCGGTTTGCCGAAGCCAATGCGATCAATGACGAATTGATTGACGCCACGCGTGTGATTACGCCCACAACGGCAAGGTCGATCGAGGCACGCAAACGCAGCGTGGCGGCGTTGGTAGCGGCGCGAGGGGGCAGTGCCGGTGCGGCCAACGAGTTGAGAGCCAGCATGTTGTTGCTGAAGGAAACGTTGCCCGGCTCGCTGTGGTACTTCACGCCCCACCTGGCTTCCGAGCTTCTGGCGGCCGCGCTGGAACGCGGCATAGAAAGCGATTACGCCCGCCTGGTGATCGCCCGCTCTGATTTGAAACCACCCGCCGATGCGCCCGATGCCTGGCCCTGGCGGCTGCGGGTATCAACACTGGGTCGGCTGCAGATCGAGATTGACGGCGCGCCGCTGGCCATCGGCGGCAAGTCGCCGGTGAAGCCGCTGGCGCTTCTCAAGCTGCTGGCCTCGGCCGCCGGCGAGCCGGTACCGCTTGCGCGGGCGCTGGCCGCCCTGTGGCCCGAAGGCGAATCGGATCGGGCCGCGTTTGACATGGCGCTGGCGCGGCTCAAGAAGCTCATCGGCATCGACGACTTGTTCAGCCTCGATGGCGGCGCCATTCGCCTCAATCCAGACCTGGCCTGGCTGGACACGCGCGCCTTGGCGGCGGTACTGGGCCGCATCGATGCGCTCGCCAAGCCCGGCGCCACGGCGTCCGCCGGCACGCTGGAATCGCTGGCAACGCGGCTGGTCGAACTTTACCGCGGCCCCTTCCTGCCGCAGGAAGAGGAGGGCTGGGCCATCGCTGCGCGCGAGCAGTGGCGGCAGCGTTTCCTGCGCGCCGCCGAGTCGCTGGGCCGCGCGATGGACTCCGCCGGCAGTCATGCCGCCGCCGTGGCCCTGTATGAACGCGCGGTCGAGGCCGAACCGCTGGCCGAGGGCCTCTATCGCCGCCTGATGCATTGCCACGACGTGGCGGGCAATCCGGCCGAAGCCATCCGGGTGTACCGCCATTGCCGGCAGATGCTGTCGGTGCTGATTTCCATGAAACCCTCCGCCGAGACCGAAGCGTTGATGCGGCAGATCTACGACCGGCAGGCCGCTGGCGGGCAAATTGGCGATCCGTTAGGGATCCGTTAGACCCCCAACCGCAGACTGGCTCCCGAAACCTTTTTCGGGGAGGCGGGGATGGCCGGTCGGATAATTTCTGTCGTGGTGGTGGGGCTGGGAGCGGGGTTGTTGGGACCGCCCGCGCTGGCGGCCGATGTGCCGCCGAACCCTAATCCTGGCGCGGCCTCGGCCCCGGGTCCGGGCTCAACCACGGGTCCGGCCACGAATGCGCCGGCGTCACCATATCTGTCCGAAAACCAGCGGATTCTGGATGCCTGGGCGCAGGCCAACGGCATGCCGCCGCCCGCGATGATTGCCCAGGCCGATGGCAGCACGCGGCTGGATTGGCAGCTTGAAGCAGCCACCGAGGCGTATGGAAATCGTGTGCGCACCAATGGCGATGCGCAACTCAATACGCCAATGCAGGATGGCGCAAAGGCCCGCCAGGGCCTGGGCTTTGCGCTGCGCTCGGCGGAGGCTTCCGGCGACGTCAATTTCATGCAGGGTGCGCTGTTGGCCACCAACGATCGCGCGCTGCTGCGTAATTACAGCAATCAGGTGACTTCGTTTCAGGTGGGCCGCACCACCGGCCAGTACCAGGTGCTGGCCGGGGATGTCGCGGCCAACTACTCGCCGCTATCCAGCAATCTGGGCCTGCGCGGGGTGATGGGCCAGCTGAAGCTGGGTGGGTTGTCGTTCAGCACCCACATGGGCACGGTGGCCGAAAGCTGGGACGCGTTGACCAACCGCAGCACGCTGACCGGTTTGCCGGCACGCTCGACCTATCTGCGCGACGTGGCCGGTCTCAAGCTCGATTACGAAACCACGCCCGGATTCCATGTGTTTGCCACTTCGCAGGCCTACGCCGACCGGTCCGGCAGCCTCGGCGGCACGGCCGGTGGCAACGGGTCCGGGTTCGCGTTGAAGGCCGCTGAAACCCAGTCCTCCACGGCCGGCGTGGCGTATCAAGGCGCTGACTGGCAGGCCACACTGGAGAGCGGCAGCAGCCGCTTCGGCAACAAGGGTGAATCCAAGGTGGGCGGCAATGCCACCTTGTTCAATGCCGCCTATCGCATGGGGGACGTGACCTGGCGCGCCGGCCGCAACGACATCGGCACGCGCTTTGTTTCGCTGGCGGCCGCTGCGGCGCCGGGCATCGAGGAGAGCTACCTCGGCGCCGACTGGCAGGCCAGCCCCATCCTGATGCTGGGCATGGACGGCCGTCGCGGCGCCAATCGCGTGGCCGCCACCGAATTCAGCGACGCTGCGCGCTCGCCCTTCCGGGCCTTCAACAGCCGCGCAGCGCTCAATCTGCAATCGGTGGTGCCCGGCCTGATGTTGCAACTGCAGGACAGCCGCGCCCGCAACGAGGATCCGCAAGGTGCGGTGCGTAATATGGATTCCACCAACCTCGGCCTGGCTTACAGCGCGCCGGCATGGAACGGCACGCTGGGCTATGCACGCACGCAGGCGCGTGATGCGGCCAGCCCTAGCTTCGATTCGAACAGCGATGCATGGCAGTTCGCCATCGGCAAGCAAATCATGTCGGACCCGCAAACCAGCGTGCCGTGGATGCTGTCGCTGGCGTTTACCGGCAACTGGCAGGTGCAACACATTCTGGCGACCGCGCAGCAGACGCGCTCGCGCAACGCCGGCTTCACGCTGGGCGGTCGCCACCAGAAGTGGGGTGGTTTCAACCTGGCGCTGATGTCGGGTGATGTGATGCAGCCCAACGGCGGCCCAATGCTGCGCCAGACCATGCTGCAATCCGACGCCACTTATCCCGTCACCCCCAACGCCGACCTGCGTTTTTACTGGCGCCATACCGTGCGCAACAGCGGCAGCGACAGCCTGCGGACCACCGAACGCAGCGGTGGTGCCAACCTCAACCTCCGATTCTGATGGGAGCCGTCCACATGAACCGCTCATTCCTCACCGCCGGCCTGCTGCTCATGGGGTTGGTGCCGATGGCTGTCCAAGCCCAACCCGCTGAAGGCAGCACGCGCCGAGCCAGCGACATCAATTTCGAATGCAGCCAATCGCACGTCGCCTCTCTCTCGCTGGACCGGTTTGTCGAGGCCTACGAGCGCAATGACATCGCCACCATTCGCAGCCGGCTGGACCCGGCGCTGATCGGCTTCCAGCGCTTCATCGACGGCGTGCAGCTGGACTTCACGCGCCTCAAGCAACTGCGTTTGTTCCTCAAGGACCGGCAGATGCAGTGCGGCCCGGATGTCACGGTCATCAATGCCACCTGGGAAAAGCGCTTTCTGGAATTGAATACGTTTCAGCCGGGTCTTCAGACCGGCCGCATGTCGATCCTGTTGCATCGCAATGGCGACCAGTGGCGCCTGGCGGCCGTAGGTGGCGATTCGCCGTTCGGTGCCTCGGCCGCCGGCACAGCGGGTGATCTGGATGTGGCCGGCGTCGTGGATATTTCCGCACTCAGCGTGCTGGCACCGCCCCGCGCGCCGGCGGTGCGGCGGGTGAGTGCCGCGGCACCCACCGTGCTGTCCCTGCCGATTACCGTGGTCGACGCCGACCAGGCCGGTCGCGGCAGTGTCGCGGTCGTGGTCACCACCAGCACGGGGGATCGTGAGACCTTCATGCTTCCCGAAACCAGCCCGGGAAGGTTCTTCCGAAACGGCCTGCCGTTTTCCGCCGAGGCCATGGCCGTGGGTGATGGCGTGATCCAGGTCGCTGCCGGCACGACGCTGACGGTGAACTACGTCGATGCCACGCCCGGCGGCAATCGTCCTGCTGCCGTGCTGACGCGCACGCTGCGCTCGATCGGCACACCGATCATCATCGACGGCACGCCCGATCCCTTCTTTCTTGCCCCCGCCGGCAACGTGGCAACAGGGTCGGCTGTCACGTCTCTCCCCATCACGGTCAGCGGTATCAACACCTCGGTGCCGATCAGCGTGGTCGGCGGCAGCTATGCCATCAACGGGGGCGCGTTCACGGCCGCACCCGGCGTGGTCGGCAATGGCGCGCAAGTGACCGTTCGCGTGACCGCCGCCGGCAGCCCCGGTGCCTCGGTGACGGCGGTGCTCAACATCGGCGGCGTGTCGTCGAACTTTGTGGTCACCACGTTGGCCGCTGACACCATCCCCGATCCTTTCTTCTTTGCGCCGCAGAACAACGTGGCGCCGGGCTCGCTGGTGACCTCGGCACCGATCACCGTGAGCGGCATCAATGCGCCGGCCGGCATCAACATCATCGGCGGCCGCTATTCCATCAACGGTGGTGCGTTTACGACGGCACCCGGCACGGTCAGCCAGGGGCAGAACGTAACGGTGCAACTCACGGCATCGGGTATCACCAACGGCGCCGGGGTAGCCATCGCCACCCTGAACATTGGCGGCGTCAGCGGCAACTTCACCGCGACCACCTGGGACACGGAACCCAACCCATTCAACTGGCCCGCGGCCGGTGCCTGCGCCGGTGCCTTCCCGACCATCGATTCCTTCCCGACGCTGATCACCGGCCTCACGGCAGCGGCTTCCATCAGCATTGCCGACGGTGGCGGATCACCGGCGCCCGCCGCCCAGTACAGCATCAACGGCGGGCCATTCACCAGTGCGCCGGGCAGCGTCAGCAACGGCCAGACCGTCACGCTGCGCATCAACCGCTACCTGACGCTTAACCCGCTGGCGGTGCGCGCGGTGGTCAACATCGGCGGCATCAGCGGCACCTGGTCGACCTCATGCCCATGACCGAACGCACCCATCAGGTCGGGCGGTTCCATTACTCCCTCGATATTTCGCACGACGGCCTGGGCCGCCTGGAGCTGTGGGATCGCGCCGGCGGCAAGGTATGCGAGGTCGCCTGTGTCCGCGACGGCGCCGCGCTGCCCGTGCCGCGGTTGGCACCCGACCTGTCGTTTGCCTGCGCGTTTGTGCATGCGGCGGCAATGCCCACGCTGGTGGATTTGCTTCGTCACGGCGGCGACGTGGTGGTGCGCATGGACAACGCGCCGCCCGGCTTTGTGACCTTTGAAACCGGCCGCGAACTGGCCGAATGACTTCCGATCACCCCGAGGAGACCCTGAAATGAAATCACCGCTGTTGCCCCTGGTGTTGCTGTTGGCCGGTGCGATGCACCTGCCTGCGGCCGTCGCGCAATCCGGACCGCGCATCCAAACCCTGAAAACGGCCGACAAGACCGTGGACATTCGCAACCTGCCCGGCAACACCGTCCTCACGGGCAGCAGCGGCAAGACCATCAGCGTGGATCGCATCCGCCATTTGCAGGCGCGCATTGATGCGCACCGCCCGACGCCGGTGGTGGTAGCCACGCCGGGGCAGAGCCTGAAAACACTGGCGACGGCCGCGCCCGGCACCCGCGTGGTGTTGCCCGGCGGCAAGGTGGCGCGCTCGCAGGATCTGGCAAAGATTGCCGCATTGCAGGCCAAGCTTGCGACCAAGCGCGTTCCCAAGCCCGCACCAATCGCTGCGAGCGGCAATGCCACTGGCGTTGTGGGGCAGGGCGGTCTGACCATGACCGATGCGCTCAAGCGTCCGGCCACCGACGTGATCCAGGTCGGCAGCCGCAAGTACAGCGTGGACCAGCTTAAGCAGATCGATGCCTCGCTGCGGGCCAGTCCGCGCGAACCGAAGGGCCTCACCGAACGTGTCACCACGCGCAGCGTGCCTGCACAGCCGGCCGGGCCACGGGTGGCGGTCGCCAAGAACACCCCGCTGGCGGAGTTGCTCGCCAAGCCGGACAACACGGTGCTGCAAACGCCGGGCGGCAAGACGGCGACGGTCGGTCAGATCAAACAGTACATGGCGCAGCAGAAGCTGACGCCTGCGCAGCTTGAAGCGAAATTCCGGGGTGCCAAATGAGCGCGCCATCGATGAGCGGCATGGAGCGCGGGTTGGGGCAGACATGGCGCCTGTGGCTGGCGGCGATGATCGCCGGTGTGGCGATGATGATGCCCGCGCAGAAAGCGCAGGCGATGACCGCTTGGGACGCGCTCGATACAGTGTGCTCGCAGGCGCAGGATCTGTGCGGCCCGTATGACCAGGCCAAGGGTGTGATTGAAGGCTGCTTCAAGGGCAGCGACGAACTGAAATGCGCCATTTCGATCATCAACGTTGCCAGCGGCGGCGGGGTCAGCAAAGCCAAGGGACAGGTCGATGCGGTGCTCTCGTGCATCAAGGCCGGGCTGCCGATTGGTCCCACCTGTGACCAGTATCTCTCGGCAGCCGGAATTTCCAGCGCCGAGATCAACGAGACCTACACCATCATCAAGAAGTGCGCGGCGATCAGCGATGTGGATGACGCCATCGTCTGCGCCGACATGCTGCTCGATTCGCAGGTGGCGGCCGACGCAGGCCTCGAGGTGCCGAGCTGGGTGAACTCGCTGTTCGACATCTACATGGCCATCCGCGACAAGGACTACTGGGGGCTGGTGTACTACGTGGGTGCCACCGTCGCCTGCGCCGTGGCGGAATTTTTCACCGGCTTTGATGTGTGTTCGCTGCTGGGTACGCTTGCCGACGTGGGGGGCGCAGTCCTCGATGGGGTGGAGGCAATCACCGAGTTCCTGAATGACCTCTTTACCGACGCCGGCGGCACTACCTTCAAAGTGGATGGCAAGGTGGTATCGATGGTGGAGTTCGTCTCGACGCTGTATCAGAAGGCACCGGCCAACCCGGGCGGCGCGGCAACCTCCGTAGCCGAACGCTTGAAGGGGGTGGATGCCATCGTGAAGCATCGCAACGATGTGATCGCACGTGCCAAGATCGGACAGTTCAGCGGGACCATCAAGACTGCAGGGGGCAATGACGAGACCTACAACGCGGCGTGGACGGCTTACACCGTGCGCGACATGTATCCCGTGTGGGACGCGGAAATCCGCAACAAGGTAATTCCGCTGCGCAAGCAGCAGATTGACGCCGTCATCGCCAAACTACCGCCCGATCTGGCCGACAAGCTGGCTGCCAACAACAACGAAGCGGCGCGCAGCAAGATCGTCAAGGATGCATTGGATGCCTGCACATTTTCCTCCTTGTTTCCGACAGAGCAGATCAAGCAATGGTCGAGCGAAGGACGCGGTGCCGCCGGCGAGCGGGTGACCGATTCACAGGCCACGTGTTCTTTCAGGGTGGCGCAGCTGGCCTTGTCCGGCACCGGTCCGAACGCCTGCGAACCCAACCTTGACCCGGTGAAAGAAGTTGCCAGCGCTGTGTGCAAGTCGAATCAATCGAATGCCGCCTGCCTGTCGGTGCAATCGGCACTGGGGTCGACTCGGGTGATCTCCTGTACCGCCAAGGTTGATGACAAGATCGGCCTGCGCATCCTCGTCGCCGACGACAAGGTTGGCAACCTGGGCAAGGTGGCGGTCGGCAACCAGTGCGCCGGGCTGGCGACACCCATTGCCAAAGCCTGCATGGACAGCGGCGCCAATGTCGCCAAGGCGGCGGACAACGAGCGCAAATCACGACTCGTGGCTGGTGACAGCAAGCCGGTGGGCTACGGCGTCTCCACCAACTTCGATGCCATGTACCGCCACGATCCGGCCATCAAGGCGCGCGCCGACTGGATGCTCAACGACAAGTACGACGCGGCGGTGGCCGATGCCAACAAGCGCGTGGCGTTCTACACGGACCGGCTGGAGAACCTGCGCAAGTCGTATCAATCGGTCAACGGCAAGTACGCCTCGCTGATGTCCACCTGGCTCGCCCAGTGCGGTCCCACCATCGGCCGTCCGGGTACACCCGCCACGCCGTTGTGCGAAAGCCTGCTGTCGCCCGCAATAGCCGGCTGCGTGACCAAGGGCCCGACGCTGGCCTGGGATGCCAACAGCAGCACGCCCAACGCGAATGCACCCGTCGGCAACATCGGGGTGGGCGCGGGGTTTGGCGGCGGAGGAGGAAGTAGCGGCTTCGGCGGCGAGTGCAGCGCGGAAGCGAAAGAAGCCCTCGCACAATACGCCAAGCGCGAAAACGTCAATCCGGGAGCAGACCGTCAAAAGACACCGCTGACCGGCAACATTGGCGGTACGCCGGACCCGAACAAGGGCGCCGCCGCGGGGCTGCCGCCGTTACCAGCCGCCACCGGTGCGCCTGCCTCCGGCCTGACGCCGCCACCACCTCCACCACCACCATCAACGCCGGCCGCCGCGCCGCCGCGACTCGGTTCGCCGCTGCCTGGCATGCCCGCCATGCCGGGGATGGGTGGAAATGTTGCGGCTGACCTGGCGCGCGCGGGTTGCAAACCGGCGCCGATCGGTGGCGGCTACATTTGCACCAGCAAACCGGGGCTCGATGCCTGTGAGGCACTGCGACGTGCCAATCGCGTGGCGTCTTGCGCCGTGGGCAGGTAGGCAGAATCAGCGACCGCCAAATTTGTAGATCCAGCACTGGCGGGGGGGCCCCGCCCCTTTGTGGCGGGGGGGCCCGCCCGGGCGTGGGTGTTGTTGGGGGGTTGG
>CAYSKY010000043.1:0-3783 GCA_964431425.1 uncultured Burkholderiales bacterium | reverse complement strand
CCTTGGGGCGCCCCGCCCCCCCCGCCAGTGCTTGAGTTTCGTTGCGAGATGCGCGAAGGATGCTGGCGCTACTGGCCGGCGCCTTCCTCCTGCGCAATCTGCCGGATGGCCTGCTCGAACAACTCAGGCGGCTGGCCGCCCTGGATGAGGTGGCGGTCGTTGATGATCACCGCCGGCACACTGTTGATGCCGTTCTGCTGCCAGAACGCTTCTGCGCGGCGGACTTCCTCAGTGTAGCGGCCTGAGGCGAGCACCTCGCGCGCCGCATCCACGTCCAGGCCGACGCCTGCCACCAATTCAAGCAGCACATCATGCGCACCCGGGTTACGGCCCTCGCCGTGATAGGCGCGCAGCAGGGCGTGCTTCAGTTCGCGCTGCAGGTCCTGTTGCGCCTGTTCACCCGACCAATACAGCAGGCGATGCGCGTCAAACGTATTCCAGATGCGCGAACGCTCCCCGAACGTGAACCCCACGGCCGCGCCGCGCGCCCTCAGGTTGGCGCGGTTGGCCTCCAGTTGTGCGGCACTCATGCCGTACTTTTTGGTGAGGTATTCGCCCGCATCCACGCCCTCGACCGCCATGCCGGGATTGAGCTCGAAGGGCTGCATATGCACTTCCACCGGCACAGCGTCACCGATCCGCTGCAGCGCTACTTCCAGGGAATTGAGACCGACCGCGCACCAGGGGCAGGCGATGTCTGAGACGAAGTCGATTTTCATGCGGCGTGCTTTCGTAGGAAGTCGGGATGGTCGTGAGTTTAAGGCAGGTCCCGGTTCGGCTAGCATGACGGCATGCGCATTCTTGTTCTCGGTGGTTACGGACTCATCGGCCTCGCCATCGCGCGGCGGTTGCATGCCGCGGGTCACGCGGTCACAGGCCTGGGGCGCGATGCCGCCGCGGGGCCGCGCATGTTTCCTGCCATCCGGTGGCGGCACGCTGACATCGCATCCCTGCAAGCCGCTGCCGAATGGGCGCCGCTGCTGATCGACATCGATGTGGTGGTCAACGCGGCCGGGGCCTTGCAGGACGGTGCGCGCGACAACCTTTCGCACATTCACCACACCAGTATTGTTGCGCTGGTTGCTGCCTGCGAGGCCGCTGGCAACATCCGCATCGTGCAGATTTCCGCGCCGGGTGCCGTGGCATCGGCTAGCACCGAATTCATGCGCAGCAAGGCGCGCGGCGATGCGGCCGTCAAAAGCAGTCGCGTGCCGTGGGTGGTGCTGCGACCGGGACTGGTGATCGGCCCCAATGCGTATGGCGGATCGGCACTGCTTCGCATGATGGCCGCGCTGCCGCTGGTCGGCGTGATTGCGCTGGCTGACCGACCCGTTCAAACCGTTGCCATGAGCGAACTGACCACAGTGGTGCTGGAAGCGGTCGTGGGCACGCTCCCTGCGGGCAGCGATGTGGATGTTGTGGAGCCGGCGGCGCAATCGCTGGGCGAGGTGGTAGCCACGTTGCGCCAGTGGATGGGACTGCCCCCGGTGCGGGCGGTGTGGCGGGTGCCGGCGTGGATGGTGCAGCCTGTTTCGCTCATCGCTGATGCCCTCGGTGTCCTGGGATGGCGCTCGCCATTCCGGTCCACTGCCATTCGATCCATCGAAGCGGGCGTGACAGGCGATCCCGCACCACTCGCACGCCTGAGAAATGCGCAGCTGATGACGCTCCGGCAGAACCTGGAAACCATTCCCGCCGGCGTGCAGGAGCGCTGGTTTGCCCGGCTTTATCTGCTCATGCCCGTTTGCGTGGCGGTGTTGGCGGCGTTTTGGCTGGCTTCGGGTGTCATCGCCTTGTCGGATGTCGAAAGTGCCGCCCACGTGTTGCCGACCGCGGTGATGTCGCTGGACGCCGCGCGGGCGCTCGTCGTCGCGGGGGCCGCGCTTGATATTCTGCTCGGGCTTGCCGTCGTGGTGCGAGCCTCGGCAAAGTTGGCCTGTGCCGGCATGATCGCGACCACAGCGGCGTACCTTGTTGCCGGCAGTTTGCTCACACCCGGCCTGTGGCTGGATCCGCTGGGACCTTTTGTGAAAGTGGTGCCGGCGGCGATGCTTGCCTTGTTAACGATGCCGCTTCTGGAGGAGCGTTGATCCACACCGTTGATTTGCTGCGTTGGCTGCACGTGATCGGCGCCACGGTGCTGCTCGGCACGGGTGCCGGCATCGCATTTTTCATGCTGATGGCCCATCGCACGCGTGATCCGGCGCTGATTGCACACACGGCCGGCGTGGTGGTCATTGCCGACATGGTGTTTACCGCCAGTGCGGTCATCGTGCAACCCATCACGGGCTACCTGCTGATGCGGCAGATCGGCTGGCCGATGGACCAGGGCTGGATTGTGCTGTCGCTGGCGCTCTATGTGCTCACGGGCATTTGCTGGCTGCCGGTGGTGTGGATACAAGTTCGCATGCGGGACATGGCGCGGGAGTCGGTGCGCAGCCAACTGCCATTGCCGCCAGTCTACTTCGCACTCTTCCGACGTTGGTTCCTGCTTGGTATTCCCGCGTTTATCGCGGTGCTGGCCATCCTGTGGCTGATGGTGGCCAAGCCCGCGTTCAGTCTTTAGGCGGCGACTCGCCTTCAGTCGATCAGCCCGCCCGCCTCATAAAACGGATACGGCCCGTCAAACTTGCCGATGTAGGCGGTATGTGACACCAGACCCGTTTCCGGCTGCCATTGGTGCAGCTGGTAGCCGGGCGGTTCCATCACAAACTGCGAGGGCGCGTCCGGGGAGAGATCCAGCGCCACCTGGTGCGCCGGGCTCGGCGCGGTGGAAGCGAGGGTGCCGGCCCAACGCACCTGGATGGGGCGGTGCAGGTGGCCGCAGAGCACGCGCTCGACCTGCGGATGGCGCTGGACGATGGCCTTCATCGCTTCAGCGCTTCGCGCGTCCAGGCCGATGTCGTCCATATGCCCGATGTAGGTCTTGAACGGCGGATGGTGCATGAGGATCACGGTCGGGCGATTCGGGAACTTGTCCAGTTTTTCTGCCAGCCAGTCGAGGCGTTGCTGACACAGCGTGCCGCCGCTCTCACCCGGAATGACGGTATCCAGCGCCAGGATTCGCAGCGGCAGATGCTCGATGGCGAATTGCACAAAGGGCGTGAACTGGCGCAGGTAGGGGTGGTCCGGGAAGGCCGCCAGCAGATTCGCGCGGTCGTCGTGATTGCCGGGAATGAGGCAAAAGGGGATGCCAAGCGTGAGCAGGATTTCGCGCAGATGCGCGTATTCCTCGGGCTTGCCGAAGTCGGTGAGGTCGCCGGTGATGACCACGAGGTGGGGCTTTTGCTTCAGGGCGCGCACGTGATCAATGCAGGTGCGCAGCATGCCGCTGGTATCGACCACGCGGTAGGAAAGTTTGCCGGGGGTCTTGATGTGCAGGTCACTGATTTGCGCGATGAGCATGTTGCTACTCCAGGAACAGCAGGGCTTCCTGCGGCACCGATACCGGCACCACATCGCCCGGGGAAAATTCACGCCGTTCGACGGTTTCGGCAATGATGGTCTGCTCGTTGCCGACATCGAGGATCAGGCGCGTATGGTCGCCAAGGAAAAAGGCGCTGACGATTTTGGCCTGCAACTGCGCGTCACCGTCCTTCACCAGTTGTACGTCTTCGGGGCGGAAAAGGATTTCCTCGGCAATACGCGGACCGACATGCAGGCGGCCGGCGGGCAGGCACAGGTGTTCGCCTTCGACGGTGCCACGCACCCGATTCATGGTGCCGATGAAGTCGGCCACGAAGCGGGTCGCGGGGCGGTGATAGATATCGCGCGGCTTGCCGA
>CAYSKY010000042.1:0-13047 GCA_964431425.1 uncultured Burkholderiales bacterium | reverse complement strand
GGACAGTTTCACGTCGCGGGACATCAAGGAACTGTGCACCATCAAGTTTGCGGCCAGGCCCTTGAAGGAGTCCGACCGCGTCGGTGATGCCTATGCGGGCCTCGCCTGGTTGCGCGAGCAGGGCTTTGTAGATCGCAATCGCGTTGCGCTGCTGGGGTGGTCGCATGGCGCGGGGGTCACGCTGGATGCGATCCGGCGAAAACCGCGCCCGGATCCTGGCTTCAATGCAGCCGTCGCGCTTTACCCGGGGTGCACGGAGCGCAACAAGAAGGCGGACAGCTTCACGCCCTATGCGCCGCTGGTGATTCTGATTGGCGAGTCGGATGACTGGACGCCGGCGCCGCCCTGCGCGGCGCTCACGAAGACAGTGCAGGCGCGCGGCCTGCCGATGGAAATCGTCACCTATCCGGATTCGTATCACGACTTCGACAACCCCGGCCTCACTAAGCTGCGTGTGCGCACTGAGGTGCCCAATGGCGTGAACCCGGGGAAGGGCGTCACCACCGCGCCCAATCCCGTGGCGCGGGAGGACGCCAAGAAGCGGGTCCTGCAGTTCTTTCGCACACATCTGCCGGCACCGCCAGCAAAGGAAAAGTGATTCCGTCGTGGAAAGCGCCAGCGTGACGGGCGCTTGGATCAATTCTTGCTGGCAGCCTCCGCCTCCCGCCCGAACCGCGCCAGCTTTTCCAGAAACTCCCTCGCCACCACCACGTCGCGTCCCGCAATCCCGTCCGTGAAATTCTGGAACCGTGGCGACCCACCCAGGCGCCCAGCCAGCGCCTTGGATGCCCACAGTGCGAACGGGATGAAGGCGATGCCGACGCCAATATTCCAGGCGATGAAGGTCGGCATGAAGGCCGAGACGGTATACAGGTCCACACCCAGCAGCCCCTTGAACAGCACCAGCACAAAGGGAATCCACCACAGCAACTGGCCGGTAAGGAACGCCCACTTGAAGGTGGTGAGCCGCGCGATCTTGATCTCTTCAACCTGGCGTTGCAGTTCCAGCACCGGGCGGCCGTAATCAAGGCTGCGCAGCTGGCCGCGCTGGTGGATGGTCAGTGCCAGCATCACCACGGTCCAGGCCTGCAGCAACACGGCCGGCAGCAGGAAGGCGGGTTGGTCGATATGGCGGGCGATGAACCAGCCGAAAAACGCGAGGAACGGGATGCTGAGCAAAATCTGCAGCCAGCTGCCGGCGGTGGCGCGGCCGAGGTTGGTGCTGTGCTTTTCCAGCAGCGTCTCGCGCAGCAAGAGCGTGTTCATGCGCAGCTGGCTGTCCAGCTGGCGGTCGCGTGCCATCCATTCTGTTTTCAGGTCATCGAGTGTCAGGTTCATGCGGGCTTTCCTTCCGTGCGTGTTTGTTCGTGAAATGCGGTTTGCAATTTGGTTTTCAGTCGATTGATGCGGGTGCTGACGTTGCTGGCGCTGATGCCGACGACTTCGGCGATCTCATCGCTGCTGAACCCCTCGAGGAACAGCAGGATCAGCGCGCGATTCAGTTCATCCAGACCATCGATCAGTTGCCGCAGCGCTCGCATGTTGTCGCTTTCGCGGTCGAACAGCGCATCTGCAGCGGCGATATCGAGTCCGTATTCGTCCAGCGGTACGGTATCGTGCAGGCGCCGGCCCTCGTTGCGGTAATGCGTGATGGCCACGTTGACGGCGATGCGATACATCCATGTCGAGAACTGCACCCGGCCATCAAACCGCGCATACGATCGCCATACCTGGATCAGCATCTCCTGCACCAGGTCCTGCCGGTCGTCACGGTCGCGGCAGTACATGTACGCCACCTTGAACAGGATTCGCTGGTGCTTCTCCATGCGGGCGACGAACTCGTCGGTCAAATGTTCGGGGGCGGCTGGCATGGCGTCGTTGTGGTCGATCAGGGGCACAACATCGGGGGTGGGTTTGGCTTGCATGATGCGTTATTCGCACCAAACCTGAAAAAAATCACACGGGGCTAAAAATAGTTTTCACGCCGGCGGACAAGGTTTGGCAGAATCAGACACCAATTCGCATGCAGGTAGGCATGCACCATCAACCGGAGCCCGCAATGAACCGACTCGCAACCTTCGTGCTGTCCATTGCGATCCTGCTCCCCGCAGCCGCATGGAGCGAATCCGTCACACCACGCGCGCAAGCCGCTGCCGTCAAAGCCGACCTCACCGGCGCCTGGAAAGCGAACGTGCAGTTTAAAAGCGGCATGCTGGCCGACTGGAAAAACCTCAAGTTCATGTACGCCTTCAACCAGGGCGGGACCATGACCGAATCATCCAACTACGACGGTTCGCCCCCCGGCCCGCCGGCCTACGGCGTGTGGCGCAAGACCGGCGCTCGGCAGTTTGAAGCGCGCTACGAAGTCTGGCTGACCAAGTCCGAAAAGCCGCTGGAAGAAATCGCCAAGGGCGGCGGCTGGCTGCCCGATGGGCACGGTGTTTTGTCGGAAAGGATCACGCTGTCCGCAGACGGCAAGTCATTCAAGTCCGTTATCCGCTGGGATATGTTTGATCAGTCGGGCAAGCCGGTGGAGAGCGCGATTGCAGGGACGGGTGAGGGACAGCGGATGGGGTTTTGATGGCTACTGACCGCGTCGCGAGCCCGCGGAACTGGCCGTTTCGCAACCAGTAGCCGGTTGTTGTCTATAGAACCTGGAACAAAGCATGTCGGCGCGAGAAGATTCCGGGTGGAGTGTTTTTGACCTTCCCCGGCGCAGGCCGGGGGCCAATTTTTTGCCGTGTCTGTGCAGCCGGAATTTGGCCAATCCGCTGCATCGGATTGACGTTCGGCGGGCGCGGAGCGTGCTCCGCAAATTCCCCGCCTTACCGCCGGCCTGCGCTGGTGAAGGAACTTGTTCGAGCCTTTTTCAACATATTCAGTTGCCGGATCAATAGGGCAACTGGCGGCCAAAAAAAACGTAAATCGCCATTTGGCGCGCCTTCCCAGCCACTTTCGGCCTGGAAGCCGCGCCAGTGCTTGTGTTTCACGGTGGTCGCTGCGGGCTTTCGGGCATTTCAACCCCGCGCAATCGCGGCGCAGCTGCCTGCCGCCCGTCCGGTGGCGGCAGCGTTTGGCAATTCCTTTTATGATGCGGATGTCATTCCCGCGACACCGCCAGCTTGAACATTGTGAACAGCATGATTGGTTGGGTGAGCGAATCGGTGCGGAGGGGTGTGTCGTGGCCGGCCGCAGCGTCCTTGATGAAGTGGCGAGAAACTCCAAAGACCAGATCCAAAGGGGAATCATGAAGAGCACGATGCTGCGGTCCTGTCTGTTG
The DNA here is from genome assembly GCA_964431425.1 of uncultured Burkholderiales bacterium. Lineage (GTDB taxonomy): Bacteria > Pseudomonadota > Gammaproteobacteria > Burkholderiales > Usitatibacteraceae > UKL13-2. The sequence continues at coordinate 9,767 of CAYSKY010000042.1, read as the reverse complement.
CTGGCGTTGCTGGCCAGCCTGGCCACTCAGGCGGCACCACCGCGAACACTGTCCTACCAGGGGGTGCTGACGAATGCCGCTGCAGTGCCGGTTAATGCGGGGCAGACCATCGTCTTCTCGTTGTACGACGTACCCAGTGGCGGTACCGCGCTGTGGACAGAAACCCAGTCGGTCACGGTCGCCAACGGCTTGTTCGCCGTCACGCTGGGCGGCATCACGCCGATCACGCTGCAGTTTGATGTCACTTACTACCTTGGTGTGAAAGTCGGCACAGACGCGGAAATGCTGCCACGCCAGGCGCTGGCTTCAAGCGCGTATGCCATCACTGCACTAGGGCTGGATGCGTCGGCGGTGGTGCCCGGGGCGACAGTGGTGGGCCCGATAACCGCCGTGGCGAGTGGTGGCGGTCCCCTCACGCTGGGCAATACGGTTATTGGTCTCAACGCGATGCCTTACAACACCGGAGGGGCTGAGAACACGGTAATCGGCGCTGAAGCGGAGTTTCTAAATTTAGGCGGTGGCTACAACACGATCGTGGGCCGACAAGCGCACCACGCAAATCAATTTGGCAGCTACAACACGGCGGTTGGCTGGTTGGCGCTGGCCACGGCAACCAGCAGTAACAATATCGCCATAGGTGCATCCGCGGGCGTGCACTGGACGACGGGTGGAAGCAATATTGCGATTGGAAACACGGGCAGATCCGGGGACTCCAACACCATCCGTCTGGGAGATCCCAATTCCCACGGCCGCGCATTCATCGGGGGCGTCTTTGGCGTCACACCGGTCTTTAACGTGCGCCCAGTCGTAATCGATGCCGACGGACAATTGGGGACATCGAATATTGCGTCCACCGTCCGCGAGCCCGGCGCGGGCAACACCTTTGCCGGGACCGGAGCCGGAAACCTTGCGCTTACAGGCGAAGGCAACGTCGCTTTCGGCAAAGACGCTCTCCCCGCAGTCAATACCGGCATCTGGAACGCGGCTACGGGCTACCGTGCCATGTTGCTCAATCAAGAAGGCAGCTTCAACACCGCCAATGGCCTGGAAGCGCTCGCCAACAATATCAGCGGCGGCAATAACACCGCCGTCGGGGTGCGGGCGCTGCTGAATTCGAATGCTGACGGCAATATCGCCATCGGTGCCAATGCAGGCGCCAGTCTGACCACCGGCAGCGGCAATATTGCCATCGGCCACGCTGGTGTGGCAGCGGAGTCGGACACCACACGCATCGGCACCAGCCAGACGCGCGCGTTTATGGCGGGCATCAATGGCGTCACCAGCAGCGGCGGCGTACCGGTGTTCATCAACAGCGCGGGCCAGCTGGGCACGCTCACGTCATCGGCACGGTTCAAGGAAAACATTACCGCGATGGACGACGCCAGTGCCGACCTGATGCGCCTGAACCCGGTGACGTTCAACTACCTCGATGGTCAGGATGACGGCCAGAAACTTACGCAGTACGGTTTGATTGCCGAAGAAGTCGCCGAGGTGTATCCCGACCTGGTGGTGAAAACGCCCGACGGAAAAGCCGAGACGGTGCGCTACCACTTCCTCACGCCGATGTTGCTGAACGAAGTGCAGAAGCAGCAACGCAAGCTGGTGGCGCAGGCGGACGAACTGGCGGCGCAGCGTGACAAAGTGGCCGCGCTGGAGCGCGAGCTGGCAGCGATCAAGGCGATGCTGACACAGCGATAAAGTACCCGCGAACGGCGTCACTTTTCCGTTATGCAAAAGCAATGTGTCCGCGGTAACGTCACCGCGATTTTTCGTGAATCGTTCTCGTCAAAGGAAATGCGATGACAAATTCGTTCCGCGCGCTTTCATCCATGTTGGCAGCCTTGCCGCTCGCGTTGCTGCTGGCGTCGCCCGACATGGCACAGGCTGCGCCGCCACAAACGCTGTCTTATCAGGGGGTGATGACCAACAGCGGCGGCACGCCGATTACCGGTACGCAGACGGTCGTATTTTCGCTCTACAGTGTCGCCAGCGGCGGCGCAGCGTCGTGGACGGAAACGAAGACGGTCAGTGTCGCCAACGGCCTCTTTTCCGTCACGCTGGGAGATACCACACCGATCACCGTCCCCTTCAGCAGCCCGCTGTATCTGGGGGTGAAAGTCGGTGCTGATGCGGAGATGGTGCCGCGCCAGCCGCTCGCGGCGAGTGCCTATGCCTTTGAAGCGACGGGCATGGATGGTGCCGGCGTGCGCGGGCCGATCACAGCCAGAGGTGGTCCGCCGCAAGCGAACCTCACCAGCACGTTTGTCGGCGTGAGCGCCGGTGCGGCTGTCACGTCCGGCTTCAACAACGCCGCGTTTGGCGCGGGCGCCCTGGCGTTCAATGATGTCGGCAACAACAATGCTGCGATCGGTGTCGGCGCCCTCCAGAACAATACCTCCGGCATTGCCAACACGGCCCTTGGCACCGACGCGCTGTACCGCAATGTGCTTGGCTATTACAACACCGCCATCGGCCACCGCGCCTTGTACGGCTACACCAGCGACAACAACACCGCAATTGGCTACGACGCCGGCTACGAAATATTCGGCGGCCAATTTGCCAACGGCAACAACAATATTTTTATCGGCAGCAAAGCCGGTTCCGTGCTCGACCAATTCACCTTTCATAGTTCCAACATCCTCATCGGTCACAACGGCGTTGCCAGCGATACGCTGACCACTCGCATCGGCACCCAAGGCACGCAAACCCGTGCGTTCATGGCGGGTGTACGCGGCGCAACGCCGGCGCTTGGCAATGCCTTGCCAGTGGGGATCGACGCTGCGGGGCAAATGGGCACCACGTTTTCGATTCCAGGCTCGTACGTGTCGGGGCCGATCACTGCCGTGGCGGGCTCCGGTGGCACGGCAATCGGTATTTCGGCCGGCAATGCTGGCGTGGCCAGCGGCGGCCTGAATACCGCCGTCGGATATCAGGCGCTCGCCGCTGTCACGAGTGGTGAGTGGAATTCAACTGTCGGCTATCGCGCGGGTGGCAGCGTCCAGACGGGAAACAGGAACGCCGCCATCGGGGTGGGCGCGCTGGAGGCCAACACGACCGGCAGCAACAACACCGCGCTCGGCACCCGCGCGCTGTGGGTCGCAACGGGAAACAACAACATCGGCGTAGGCAACGACGCGGGCACCAATATCGTCGCGGGGAACGACAATATTTTCATCGGCAATAGTGGCTTGAACGGGGACACGGCCTCCATTCGCATCGGCGCCAATGGTGTCCATACGAAGGCATATATCTCCGGCGTGCGTGGCGTCACCACGGCCGGGGCAGCCATTCCGGTGATGGTCGATACGGTTGGCCAACTGGGGACGGTGAGTTCCTCGCGACGCGTGAAAAGCGACATCGAAGACATGGGTGACGCGAGTTCCGTTCTGGCGCAATTGCGGCCGGTGAGCTTTCGTTACACGTCGCAGGTTGATGGCGCGCGCCAGTACGGCTTGATCGCCGAGGAGGTGGCTGATGTCGCCCCGGACCTGGTTGCGCGCACCGCCGATGGCGGAGTGGAAACTGTGTTTTATCAGCATCTCACGCCGATGTTGCTGAATGAAGTTCAGAAGCAGCAGCGCAAGCTGGTGGCGCAGGCAAACGATATGCAACGGCAGGCGGAAGAGCTTGCAGGGCAACGGGACAAGGTAGCCACGCTGGAGCGCGAACTGGCTGAGATCAAAAAAATGCTGCTTCAACGATAAGCGATACGGACAGGCAAATGAGAACGCGACTGCTAAACATGCCGATATCAAAAGTTTTTCCCATGCTGGTTACGCTGGCTGCAGCGGGACAGCTTCTTTGCAGCCAGGCGTATGCCGATCCCAAATCCAGCGCCAACTTTGCCATCACCCGCGATGCGCTCAATAACGGCGTCGGTGACATGGCATCGGCCAACTTCCGGCTTGCCGCAGCGGTCGGGGATGCCGTGTCCACGGGCGTCATCAGCAGCCTGGGCTTTCGCCTGGGCAACGGGGTGCTCGCGCAGGTCAATGCATCTTCCGCGGCGCTGAATCTGCTCTCGGTGGTATCGCAAAAGATTCACGGCAGCACCACCTACAGCCTGACCATTGATCATCAGCAGCCCATCTCCGGGCTGGTGACGGTGGAGCCGCGCGCCATTGGCGCCGGGCACACACTGGTGTTTCATTTCGACAATGCCGTGACCTCCGTCAACCCGGCCGCGACCGCGCTCAATAATGCGATCTCGATGGGCACCGCCACTGCCGCTGTGGTCAACGGCGACGTGGTGGTGACCCTCACCAACGTGGCCGACAACCGCCGCCTGACGCTGACCATCAGCGGGCTCAATGGCAACAACAGCGGCAGCGGCAGCGCCGCCGCGTCGATGGGATTCATGCTGGGCGATGTCAACAACGACCGGCGCGTCAACGCGGCCGATATCTCGGCCACCAAGGCGCGCGCCGGCCGGGCCCCCAGTGCAGGCAATTTTGTGTTCGACCTCAATGCCACCGGCGTGGTTACAGCCGCTGACATCGCCACCGTGAAAGCGCGCGCAACCGGAGCACCGCTGTCGCCCTAGTGGGAACGAGCGTGATGCTGGCGTGAGGGCGCGCCAGTGCTTGAGTTCGGCGTTGCCGCGCCCTGCATTGTGCGTGCCGCCATTGCAGCCCCGATTGACGACGGTTTGGCGCAGGTGTTACCTTGGTGACACCAACATCCTCAATCGCTGACTGCCCTGGTTCCTGCCATGTCCACCACTACCCTGAAAATTCCTGACGAGCTCAAGCTGCGCATCGCCGATGCTGCAGAACAGGCGGGCAAGTCCGCGCATGCCTTCATGGTCGAGGCACTGGAAGCCGAGACGCGCCGGGCCGAATTGCGCCATGAATTCGTTCAGGCTGCATTGAAGGCGGAGCAGGACGTGGCCCGCTATGGTGAGGTGTATTCGATGGACGCTGCGCACCGTTACTTCAGCGACAAGCTGGCCGGCAAGAAAGCCCGGCCGCCAAAACCCGCCACGCTGAAATCGCCCCGCCAACGCTGATGACGGCGGTCTTCTATTCGCCGGGGGCGCTGAAGGATTTGGAGCGTCTGGCAGAGTTCCTGCTGGCCACAGATCCGCCAGCTGCGGTGGATACCGGCCGCATCCTGACCGAGGCGATCGCGATGCTGGTCGAGCATCCGCTGGTCGGACGCATCGTGGAACACGGCCTGCGGGAATTGGTGATCTCACGTGGCCGCTCGGGCTATGTTGCGCTGTACCGGTTTGACGCCGATTCTGAACGCGTCTTCGTTCTGGCCATCCGGCACCAGCGCGAATTGGGGTGACGTACTGAATTTGCAGATCGCCATTTGGCGCGCCTTCCTGGCCACTTTCGGCCTGGAAGCCGCGCCAGTGCTTGCGTTTGGCATTGCTAGGCTTGTGGTTCAGCTGCTTGGCCGGCTCGCGTATCCTTTCGTCAGGCTTCATCGGCAGTCCCTCATTCACCCGGAGAACCCATGCGTGCTGACTTGACCCGCGCCATCGCTTTCATCGTGCTTTCTGCCGCGCTCGCCTTGGCTCCCGGCGCTACCGCCGAACCCTTCCGCTGGTCCTCCGCCAACGACATCACCACACTGGACCCGCACGCCAACCCTGATGCGTTCAGCGACGGCATCCTGCACGACATCTACGAGCGCCTTGCTGTGCGCGACCGCGACTACAACCTGCAGCCGGCGCTGGCCACGCACTGGCAGCAGATCAACCCCACCACGTTGCGCTTTTTCATCCGGCCCGGTGTGCGCTTTCACGATGGCAGCGTGCTCACCGCCGACGACGTCGTCTATTCGCTCAATCGCGTGCGCCGCCCGACCTCGGACCACAAGGAAGCCATGGCTGGCGTGAAGGCAGTGGTAAAGGTGGATGCCATGACAGTGGATGTGATCAGCGAAAAGCCGATGGCGCCACTGCTTTCCCACGTTTCCACGCTGGGCATCATGAGCAAGGCCTGGCTGCTGCAGCACGGCGCCGCCGAGCCGCACGATTACGCCGGCAACAAGGAAAGCTACACCGGCCGCCACGCCATGGGCACCGGGCCGTTCAAGCTGAAGGCTTTCGAGCCGGGTTCGAAGCTGGTGCTGGAGCCGCACACGGCGTGGTGGTCGAAGCCGGAAGGCAATGTGACGGAGGTGGTGTTCCGTCCGCTCAAGTCGAATGCCACGCGCATGGCCGCGCTGCTTTCCGGCGAGGTGGATTTTGTGTTTGACCCGCCGCCGCAGGACCTCGAACGCATGGCCGGCAACCCGCAATACAAGGTGGTGACTGGCGCGGAGAACCGCGCGATGTACCTGTCGTTTGACGTGGCACGCGGCGAATTGCTCTACGCCAGCGTGAAAGGCAAGAACCCCTTCCAGGACCGCCGGGTGCGCACGGCGGTGGCGCTTTCCATCGACCGCGACGCCCTGCAGAAAAAAGTGTTGCGCGGTGCCGCCGTGCCCACGGCCAGCCTGGTGCCCAAGGGCGTGATCGGTTACTCCCCTGCGGCCGCCGCTGTCCCGTCACCCGACCTCGTCCGCGCCCGGGCGCTGCTGGCCGAGGCCGGCTATCCCGACGGCTTCAAGGTCACGCTGGCGTGCTCAAACGATCGCGAGCAAACCTGCGCGGCGCTGGCCGGCATGATCAGCAAGACCGGCATCGAGGTGGCAGTGAACGTGATGCAACGTGCGCAATTCCTGCAGCGCACCAACCCTGCCAACCGCGATGTGAGCCTGTTTTTCAGCGGCATGGGCGTGCTGACGGGCGATGCCACCATGATGCTCGAATCGCTGCTCCACACCTTCAAGCCCGACGGCCGCGGCGCCAACAACTCCTCCGGCCTTTCCAACCCGAAGTACGACGAGATCCTCGCCGCCACCAGCGGTGAACTCGACCAGGCCAAACGTATCGCGCTCTTCGAGAAACTGCAGCTCACCGAACGCGAAGAGAACAACCTCATCCCGATCTATCAACCCATGACGCCCTGGGTGATGCGCCGCGGCGTGAGCGCCGTCCACCGGCCGGACAATTACCTGGATCTGCGGTGGGTGAAAGTGGAAAAGCGCTGAGAGACGAGCGCTGCCGACTTTGGTTTACCATTCGCCGGGTCAAATCCGGAGAACAACATGAACAAGCCCTTTGCCGAGCGCATCGCGCTCATGAATGAAATGTATCGCTTGCCGAAGCACGATGTGCCGACGATCCCGGCGGAAGTGGCAGACCGGTTGGGCAAGTTCAAGATCACGCTGCGCGATGAAGTGGACGAGATCGACGAGATCATCGAGGCCGCACGCAATGGCGCCAGCAAAACAGACCTCGCGGTTGCCATCGCCGACGTGCTCGGCGACATCATCGTCTACTGCCGGTCGGAAGCGCTCAAGTACGGTCTCCCGCTTGAGGACGTGCTGAACGTCATCATGGACAGCAACGAAAGCAAACTCGGCGCCGACGGCAAGCCGATATACGATGAAAACGGCAAATTCCTGAAAGGTCCCGGTTACTGGAAGCCGGAGCCGAAGATTCGGGAAATACTTGGGGCAGTGGGGGGCGGTTGACTCCAATCCATCGGCAACAATTGAACCACAAGGCTTGGCCGGAATTTCCCACAGAGCACCGGTGGTCCAAGTGGAGATCGGGGCACCTGTGCTGGCGTCCAGATTGAGGCAGCAAGCATTGGGGACGTCGGGCAGCCCGTGTGGATTGCGATCACGTTGCAGGCGGTGGTTGTTTCACCGGATTCCCCGGCGCCTTGGTATTGCGCCGTACGACGTCAAGCTTCCCGCCACCTTGGGACCATACGAGCTTGCCGACCGACCCGTCCGTGCCGAGGAGCGGCCGTAGCGTCGCGCTCCCATTCACAGGATAAAAGTCACCCGCGCTGTCATACAGCAACTCCAGCGCGCCCTGCTCGGGGTCATGCCACCACAGCTTGCCGTCCTCGATATAGAGTCGTACCGGCGTGCCCATCGCGTCGTAGTCGCCCAGCAAGGCTTTGGTCAGCGCCGGCGGAGCCGGCACGGTGACGCGCGGGCTGCGAACCGGCACATCGATGCCCACAAGCGATACCCCAAGGTCCGCCAGTCCGCCCAGGCTCACCAGCGCCGTGTCGGCGAGGATCACCACGGCTCGCCGCGCGGGAATGTCCAGAGTGACCAGCGAGGAGAACCCGCCGGTGCCGCCTTCATGGGTGACCAGTGACCGCCCCTTGGCGCGCGGCAATGACCAGTTCATTCCCCAGCCGTTGGCCAGTGGCTGCTGCGTCATGCGCATGAGTCTTGCCGTGGCGGACTCGGACCGGTCCAGCTGAGCGCGCGCGTAGAGCACCATGTCGTCCAGACTGGCCTTGACCATTCCCACGCCGGCCAGGTTGGGGAGAATGGTCCATGCAACGGTCTCCTGACCGGAAGGGAGATGTCCCTGCGCGCGCCGCACCCCGCCCGGTTGCCGTTCGACGAAGGCGGACTTCATGCCGAGCGGCTCGAAAAGCCTTGTCTTCAGCGCACGCTCAAAGTCGTCGCCATAGGACCGCGACACAGCGAGCGATAAGATCATCATGCCGAAGTTGGAGTACTCGGACCGGCTGCCAATGGGCCGGCTCAAGCGCACATCTTCCAGTGACGCGAGCAGGTTGGTGTCGGTCAGGTTGGCATACGGATCAGACTCCGGGGCCTGGCCGAGGCGTGACGGCATCGCCGGCAGTCCGCTGCTATGGGTCACCAGGTCGCGTACGAGAATCTGCCGCTCTCCCTGGCGCGGTACCGGCGCGCCGGTCGGCAAATGTGCAGCAATGGGATCATCCAGCGACCAGCGGCCCGCTGCGACAAGGTCGGCCACCAGGAAGGCCGTCATCGTCTTGGTGACCGATCCGATCTCAAAGGCGCTGCTGTAGTCCGGTGGTGCCTGACGGGACCGGGCGCAAAACCGGGCTTTGGTCACCGTCGTGCCCTCGATGACCGCGGCAACCACGCAGGCGCCCGTGCGGTCGTTGAGAAAACGCGCTTTCAGGCGTTCCGTGAGCGCGGCTTCGTCCATCGCGAGGGCGGGCGTCGCCGCGATGGTGCAGGCAATCGCGGCCAGAATGTTTTGCATGCGGGATGTCGCTGGTTGATTCTGCATGGACAGTTCCTCCGGATCGTGAAATGTCTGGCCGTCAGGGTCAGGGAAGCTGCTCAGTCGGAGCGACACGCGCGATGACCCAGCGCGCCAGGCGCCTGGCGACCGGCGCCGCCAGCAGTACGCTCGGAAAAGCCACGAGCCAGGAGGTAATCCACGCCTGCATCCAAAGGCTCAGGAATCCGGTCTGCGGCCCCACCGCACGCAACGTGGCAATGCCGGACACCAGACAGGACATCAGGCCGGAAAGAATGAGGCCAAAGACGATGGGTTCGTGTTTTTGCGAAATCATGATCAGACCTCGGTTCAATGGTTGGCAAGGGACAGGGTGGCAGCCATTTTCGCAACCGGCAATGACGCGGTCGCCACGGCCGGTTCAAAGGATAGCCGTAACAGGACGTTGGCGAAGCTGGCGCCGAACAGGTGTGCGGTTCTGACGTCACCGGGCGCAAATTCGTGCGCCGGCGCGTTGTGCCCCGCCTGCGCCATCATCCCGGTCCAGGAGCCCAGTCGATTGGCGGCCTGCTCGTAGGGGATACCGGTCTGCTGTTCTGGCATGACCGGGTTGCCGGCCCATATCATGCCGTGCTGCATCGAGAACACCAGCATCGACAGCAGCGTGGACTGCTTGTCACCGGCCGGCAGGGACGAAACCGTGAAGCCGGCAGCCAGCTTG
>CAYSKY010000041.1:0-13225 GCA_964431425.1 uncultured Burkholderiales bacterium | reverse complement strand
CCCCACCACCTCCCCCAACTGCGCCGGAAACGACAACAAATCGTGATTGCCGCCTTCAATCACGATCTGCCGCGCTCCCTCGCAATACGCAATGGTTTGCTGGTGATCCAGCAACTCATCCCCCATCTCCACCACCAGCAGATATCGCGCCGGCCTTGTGATGCGCGGCACGTACATTTCCTTGAGTTCGGAAACGTGCGACAAGTCAAACGTGAACGCTTCACCCGTATACAGATTGGTTTGCGGCCCCAGGTGTTTGGCCAGCGTTTCAAAGGGACGGATCGACGGGTTCAACAGCACGGCGCGACAGCCGAGTTGTTCGGCGAGCACGATGGCGTAGAAGCCGCCGAGAGAAGAGCCTACGATGGTGAGGGTGGCGGGATCGACGCCGTCGCACGCGGCGCGCAGTTGAGACACGGCGGTCGCTGGGCGAAAGCTCAGATCCGGCGTGCGGTAATCGATGTCCGGAAAGTTGCCCCTGAGAAAGTCGCCCAGCTGGCCAGCTTTGCGTGAGCGGGAGGAGCTGCGGAATCCGTGGGCATAGACGATGGTGGCGGGCATGGCGACTGAATTTCCAACGCGGGTTAAGTGACAGTGCATTCTGCATTGAACTGTGTCAGTGCAGCGACACCAAGTTTTGCAAAAACAATGACTGACTGATGGGATTTGTCACTGACAGGTCGAACAGTTCGTGGCGTAATGCTTGCCGAGGTAGCGAGGGCTTGTTGCGCGGTGGAGAAACATCGCGGCCGCGCTGCCACTCTCGCTGATAACAATGACAAGAAACGCTGCGGGCTTCACCATCTTCGAATGTGCGATCGTGATCCTGATTTCGGGTTTGCTGTTCTCAGGCCTGCTCCGGGCGAATGAGCTGGTGAATGCCGCTCGCACACGGGTGCTGGCGGGCGATTTGCAAACGGTACGAACCGCCTTTTACGCCTACCGCGACCGCTTCCACGCGTTGCCTGGCGACCACCTGCTGGTTGCGGGCGCCCTGCCCGGGGCCGCCATGGCGACCACACCCGCCGGCGAAACCGGCAATGGCCGCATCGATGGCCTGTGGGATTCGCTCATCACCACCGATGAGTCTTACCTGCTCTGGCAGCACTTGCGACTGGCCGGCTACATCGCCGGCGTCATTGATCCGGCGGCTCCGGATTACCCGCCGCGCAACAGCATCGGCACCCGCGTGGGCATCAGCAGCCGCATGCAGATTCGCCGGCCGACGGCGATGTCCGGCAGCCACAGCACTTGCATGGCGGATGTGCCCGGCGAACTCGCGCGACGGCTGGATGTATATATGGATGACGGCGATACCGCGGCGGGCAGCCTGCGGGTATCGGCCGCGGCGAGCCCGGATGATGCGCTGTCGACCGCCGAAGTGACCGACGGCGGCAAGTACATCGTCTGCCTGTCGCTCTGAGCGCGCGGCGCGCTAGACGTTGCGGCCGTTGAGCGGGTAAACCGGATCGTTGTACCCCGGTGTCGAGGGGTGTCCGGGCGACACCAGTGAATTGACCAGCGATTCATCCTCCGGCGTGATGTCGCAGTCGAGCGCGCCGAAATAGTCCTGCCACTGCGCCAAGGTGCGCGGCCCTGCGATGACGGCGCTGACCGCCTTGTTGGCCAGCACCCAGGCGGTGGCGAAGTGCGAGAGCGAACGGCCGGTGTTTGCGCAATGTTCCTTGAGCGTTTGTGCAATCACCAGCGACTCGTCGCGAATCTCGGTTTCCATGATGCGCTTGTCGCCGCGCCCGGCGCGGCTGTCTTCGGCAGGTTTCATGCCCGGCACGTACTTGCCGGTAAGCACGCCGCGTGCGATCGGGCTGTAGGGCACCACGCCGATACCGTAATGCGCGCAGGCCGGCAGCACATCGTTTTCCGGCTGGCGGTTCAGGAGGTTGTAGTAGGGCTGGCAGGCGACCGGCCCCGGAATGTTGAGTTCACGTGCAAGGCGCGTGATCTCCGCGATGCGCCATCCGCGGAAATTCGACACCGCCCAGTAACGTATCTTGCCGTCGCGCAGCAACACATCCAATGCGCGCAGCGGCTCTTCCAGGTCCATGCCGTTGAAATCGCGGTGCAGGTAGTACACATCGATGTGATCGGTGGCGAGCCGCTGCAGGCTGGCCTCGCATTCACGCAGCATCCAGGCGCGCGAGTAGCCGGATTCATTTGGCCGATCCGACATGCGGTTGCCGATCTTGCTGGCAAGAATCCAGTCATGGCGCGCGCCTTTGAGAATATCGCCCACCATGGTTTCCGACCCGCCCTTGGAATACACGTCGGCGGTGTCGATGAAATTGACGCCGTGTTCGTGCGCATGGGCGACGATGCTGCGCGCCTCCGCCATTGGCGTCTGGTCGGCAAACATCATGGTGCCGAGGCAGAGCGTGGAAACGTTGAGCGAAGACTTGCCGAGCTTGCGATATTGCATGGTGGTTCCTGGCCGGGTATTGGTCGTCATTATCCCTGCTTGCGCGCCGACTTCACCAGCCGGGCGATCGCCGGCGGCTCAGTTGGCCGGTGCGGGCTGGATCTCGGCACTCAACGGGGCTTCGTCTTTCACCCAGCGGCGCACCGTCACCAGGCCTTTTTCCGGTGGCGTTGGCTTGCCCACGTCTCGGATCTGCCAGTTGGTGACCACCCCCTTGGCCAGCGCATCGACGCCGTCGAGTTTCTCGCACTGTTCGAGCCGCCGGTTGCGGTCCTCGTCGCCCTTGCACAACAGGGCCAGCGGCTGGCCGGCCTGCAGCAACTGGTCGGGGTGATAGAAGCGCAGCAACCCAGCGCGATTCTCAAGCCGGATGAATCGCTCGACAAATTCCTCACTCATCTTGCCGCCGGTCATGTCGAGGAAATAATCGGCAGTGCGCTTGGTGTTCATCGCCTTGGTGATCTTGTTGTAGCTGCCGTGATAACCCAGCACGGTGGGCGTGTTGCCGGCGGCGGCGAATTGCCGTTCCACGCCGCCAAGGAACATGTTGGCGCAGGCCGAGGAGCAACGCCCCGATACCACCGTATTGAGCTTGCGCTTTCGCAGGTCATACCCGATGCGCCGGCCGGCGGCGCTGTCGCCACCTCCGGAGTCGTGAAACACCACGGTGTCGATCCGGGTGCCGTATCGCCCCATTGCCTCCTGCCACGCCGCCCAGTCCGAAGGCACCACGGCGCCACCGAGATAAAGGAGAGGCGGCGCCGCGTCGAACGTCATGGCCGCCACAGGAGTCATGACCAGACTCGCGAGCAAACCGGCAAGACGCGATGTGCCTACCATTTGCAGCCCTTTTCGGTGACCGCGTCGCGAACCAGCGGTATGACCGCCGCCAGCCCCATTTCCGCATACACCTCCTTGCAATCCGGCCGTTTCAGGGCCTTGTCGAAGATGTCCTGAGTGGTTGATTTTGCCGGCGGCTTGGGTGCGGTGAGTGAAGGAAAGACCGTGCGCGGGCCGGTGCCTTCGCGGGCAATTTCGCGGGCCCGATCACGAATGCTGTCGAGGTTGATGCGTGGTGTCGGCGTGCCTTCCGGTGTGGCGGTGCGTGACGGGCCCGGCAGGAGGGCTTCGCGACCGCGGTCACCGGTTGCGGGGGCGGACTGGCCGCTGGTGGTGCCGGGTGACGGCTCCGATGCGAGGCGGGCTGCGTCTACGGCGGGTGTGACATTGCCGGACGCTGCTGCGGGCGTTGGCGCCGGTGAGTTGGCCGGTAGTTGGCGAGCGCGCTGCTCCACATAGGGCGTAAGTTCGTTGGTGGCTGACGCCGGTGGCAAAGGCGCCAGCGGCGCAGGTGGAGCCACGGTGATGTCGGCGCGTTTCACTTCCACAGGCACGGCAAACTCGCGGTCCATGCGCACCGGTGCCATCGGCGTGAGCGGTGGCGGTGTGGTTATCGATTCGGCCATCGGCCGGGCTTCCACCGGCGCAGAGAACGTCTGGTTGATGCGCGGTGCCGGCAATGTTTCCAGCGGCGGCGGTGTCTGCACGGGCACGTTGGAAAGCGTGGGTGCGCGGTAGGGTGTGAGCGTCGGCGCCGGTGCGGGTGCCGCCAGCGCCGGCAGTGTCGACAGGGTCGGCATGGTTGGCGGCGTCAGCACCACGGGCGGGGCGAAGGTGCTGTCGATGCTGGCCGGATTGATCGGCGCCAGTGGTGCCGGAAGCGGCGCGGGACGTACCGGATCGGGGATGCGCGGGGCATCGACGAACGCCGCGAACCCGGCATCGGGCTTTGCAGGTGCCAGCGGTTCGATCTTCGGCGGCACCACCAATGCGGGGCGCGGTCCGGGTTCGGGCGGGGCGATCGCTTCACGCCCCGGCGCCGGAAGCGGCACCACAAAATCGGACACGGGCTTCTCGACTGGCCTGGCCAGGACCGGCGGGGTTTCCGCAATGGCTTCCGGCACGGGCGACTGCGGTGCGGGCGCCGGTGATTGATCGGCCACAGTGGCAGGTGCTGCCGCCTGTGCAACCGGTGCTACGGTGTTCTGCGTCGCGGGCTCGGGCGGCGGCAGGAACCGGCCGGCATCCATTTTCAGGCCACCCGGCGAAGCAGCGGGCACGGATGCTGATGGCGCGAAGCCCCGCAGTGACACCGTCATGCCCCCCACGCTGCCGAGCGTGCGCGACAGGCCGCCGGTGGTGTCGCCAAAGGCCACGATGATGAACACGTGCACCAGCATCGACAGCAGAAGGTACTGGTCCATCGTGGCGCGGTCCGGCAGCCGCGCCGGCAATGGCGGCAGGTACGGACGTTGCATCGGGATGCTGGATGAGCTCACGGGCGGGCGGCAGCCGGGAAGGGTGACCAAAAACGATCGCTCAGGATACCGGAAAGGGGTGCGCACCCAACTGGCCGGCGCAGCGGCCTGCGGCGCCCGCCCAAAATGAAAACCCCAGCATTGGCGCGCCTTCCAGGCCAAAATTGCCCGGAGAGCCGCACCAATGCTGGGGTTTGGTACTTACTTGGCGGCTGACTAGTTCTTCTTCAGGTGCTTGTCGAGGAACTCGACGATCTTGCGGTTCGCTTCCATGTTGTTCTTCTGCTTCGAGAAGCCATGGCCCTCGTCGGGGAACACCACGTATTCAACCGGTACGCCGTTCTTGCGCACGGCTTCCACAATCTCATCGCTCTCTGGCTTGATCACGCGCGGGTCGTTGGCACCCTGGATGACGATCAGCGGCTTCCGGATTTCCTTGGCGTGCACCAGGGGTGACGTGGCCAGCAGGAATTCGCGGTCCTTCACCGGGTCACCCACTTCTTCGTACAAGGCCTTGCGGAACGACTCCCAGTACGGCGGGATGCTTTCCAGCGTGCGGATCCAGTTGGACACGCCGAAGATGTCCACGCCCACCTTGAAAGCCTCAGGACGGAAGGCGAGTGCGGCCAGCGTCATGTAGCCGCCGTAGCTGCCGCCCATGATGGCGATGCGCTCCGGATCGATGTAGCCAAGGCTGGCCAGATAGGTCTTGGCTTCTACGCAATCCCACAGCGGCTCGCGGCCGTGCTTCTTGTCATCGGCGGCGAAGAAGGTTTTGCCGTAGCCGGAACTGCCGCGGTTGTTGATGCCCAGCACCGCGTAGCCGTTGTTGGCGAGGTACTGCATGATCGAACTGTAGCCGCGCGTGGTCTGTCCGCCGGGGCCGCCGTGCACAAACACGATGGCGGGCACCTTGTTGGTGGGCGAGGCGCCGTGCGGCTTCAGGTAAATCGAGGGAATCACCATGCCGTCGAAGGACTTGAAGCGCACCACTTCGGCTTCCACCAGGTCGGCCGGGTTGATGTCCTTGGACAGGCTTTGCGTCAGCTGCTTGACCTGCTTCGACTTGAAATCATAGACGAACAGGTTGTTGGGCGAGCGGTCACCGTTGAGGTAGAACGCCATCTTTTGGCCCGACTTGGAGAAGGTCACGCCGCGGATGGCGCCACCCGGCAGCTTGGGTAGAGCAACCGGCTTCTCGTCGGCGCCTTCCACCACCTTGATGACCGTGCTGCCGTCGGCGTTGATGCCGGTGACGCGGTAGCGGCCGTCGCGCGAGAAGTAGGTGTAGGCGATATCCCAGTCGGCTTTCTCGTGCTCCTTGATGGTGCCGGTGGCGAGCTCATACGTCTTGAGGCGGGCGAATTCGCTGCCTTCGTCCGTCAGGAAGAACAGGCGCTTGCTGGCCGGGTCAAACGTCTCCGCCGCGAATTTCACCGAGCCGGTGTGCGGGGAGATGTGCTTGAGTTCGGCTTTGGCAACGTCGTAAACGTAGATATCGCTGTCGAGCGTGGTGTTGGTCTTGTTGAGACCGATCCACTTTTCATCGCGGCTTACGGCCTCGACGTCCAGGCCCTTTTCGTTCTTGAACAGCATCGTGCGCGCGTAGCTCTTCGAATCGTAGCGATACAGGTCGAAGAACTTCGGGTCGCGCTCGTTGGTGATCACATAGAACGCCACGCCGTCGGGATGCCAGCCGGCGAACTGCGCCTTGAGTTTGTCGCCGGGCGTGAGGTCTTTTTCGACGCCGTTGAGCTCGCGCACGTACAGGTGGTTGTTCTCGTCGCCACCCTTGTCGCGGGTGTAGAGGATGCGGTCGTCGTTGGGGAAGTAGCTCACGCCATAGGTCGTGTCGGTGGCGGCCTTGGTGAGCTGCTCCGGTTTGCCGCCGGTGGCGGCAATGGAATAGGCGTTGAAAATACCGCCGGCCTCGTCGCTGCTGAACAGGATGCGCTTCTCGTCGGCGCTGAACGAGGCACCGGTGATGCGGGTGGTGGCAAAGAACTGCTCGATTGGATATTTCTTGACAGCCTTGGTGGCTTTGGCGGGCGCCTTGGCGGCAGGCGCATCGGCCGCGGCAATGGCCGCGCCGGTGGCAACGCTCAGCAGGACGGACGCAGCCAGCGCGCCGCGAAAATGGCGAAATGGGTTCATGGGTTTCTCCAGCGGAATGGATCGGGGATCGGGTATCCGCCACGCGGGCATGGCGGACAGTGTGCGGATTGTAACGGCTTGCCACGGTCCGCGTGTGACAGAGCGTGACCGGCGGCTGCATTAGACTGTCTCCATGTCTGTCGCCGCATCCTCCGTTTCACCCTTCGTCCACGAGCGCATCGCCATCGTCGACCTGGAAACCACCGGCACCGCTGCGACCAGCGATGCCATCACCGAGGTCGGCATCGTGCTGGTGGAGGGTGGAATCGTCGTAGAGGAGTGGTCATCGCTGGTCAACCCCGGTTCGTCGATCCCGCCGGAGATCCAGGCGCTGACCGGCATCACCGATGCGATGGTGCGCGATTCCCCCGCGTTTGAGGAGCTGGCAGACGAGGTGCTGGCACGCCTGCAGGGTCGGCTGTTCGTCGCACACAACGCGCGCTTTGACTATGGATTCCTCAAGAACGCATTCCGGCGGGCAGGCATGAGCTTCACCGCCGACGTGCTGTGCACGGTGCGCCTGTCGCGCAAGCTTTACCCGCAATTCCCGCAGCACAGCCTGGATGCGCTGGTGTCGCGGCACAACCTGTTCACCGAGGACCGCCATCGCGCGCTGGGCGACGCGAAACTGGCCTGGCAGTTCATGCAGACCGTGGCCCGCGAGCATCCGGCGGACGAGGTGGTCGCCGCGACCCGCGCACTGTTGAAGATGCCCAACTATCCGCCGCAGCTGGACCCGGATGCCTTGAAGGACCTGCCCGAGGGGCCCGGCGTGTACGTGTTCTACGGCGTCAACGACATGCCGATCTACATCGGCAAGAGCGTCAACCTGCGCGACCGGGTGCGATCCCATTTCTCGAGCGACCACCGGCAGTCAAATGATGTGCGCCTGTCAATGGAAATCCGCCGCATCGATTACGAGGAAACGGCCGGCGAACTGGGCGCGCTACTGCGCGAGGCCCAGCTGGTGAAAACCAGCAAACCGCTGCGCAACCTGCGGCTGCGGCGCAACGCGCAGATGGTGTTTGTGAAAATCGATGACCCGTCAAAACAGCTCGAGATCATCGGTTTTCACGACGCTGATCTGGAACACGCGGCGGGGCTCTACGGCCCATTCCCCGCCAAGCCGCGCGCCAAGGATCTGCTGACCAATCTCGCCGCCGATCACAGGCTGTGCTGGAATGCCATCGGCACCAGCTTCGGCAAACTGGCCGCCGACGGCCCGTGCTTCGCGCGCCAGCTGCGACGCTGCAATGGCTTTTGCGTGGGCGAGGAAACGCTCGCGGCACACAACGCGCGGCTGATGGAGGCGCTGGTCGATTACGCCTTTCCCGCCTGGCCCTACGCCGGCCCCATCGCCGTCCGCGAAACCCACCCTGAACACGGCTGGCAACACGCCCATGTATTCCATCGCTGGCGGTATCTGGGCAGCGCGAAGACTGAGGGTGAAATTTACGAGTTGGCGGCGTCGAACACCGAGGTGGAATTCGATGCCGACATCTTCAAGTTGCTGCTGAAGCGGCTGGCTCAGGGTGGGCGGGAGATCGTGCCGCTGGCGGGTAGGTCAGGCTAGCGTTGCTTTTTGGGCCTGGATTCGTCGAAGGCTTTGTAGATGCGAGCCTGCTCCTCCAAAAATGCTGCGTAGCGTCTTTGCTGGTTCTCCGTCTGGAGCTTGAGTACGGCATCCATGGTTCGGCGGGTGGCTTCGGATTCGGCGTTGCGCCAGCGCCGGCCGCCGTCCGTCGTGAAGTACTTGAGAAGATGATCTGCGCCCTCGGCCGCCTGTGCCTCGCGCAAATAACCCGCAAACGTATCCCGATAGATCGCGGGATCACTGGTCTTGTCACATAGTTCGGCGGCGTATTTGTCCCAGGCACCCACCAGTCGGGGCCAGTGGTTATCCGCCGGGCTGAGGGCGCCAAACGTGGCCGGCTGTGTTTTGATGACCACGTCAGGGCTGCCAGCCTGCATGGACTTCAAGCAGGTCTCACGCACGGTCTCAAAGTAGCGGTTGTCATAGATCAACTCGGCGTAGCGCGCGGCGGCATCGGAGACCCTGTTCGTCGCGACGACTTTGTCCGACTGCCGTGGCACCCCTGCAAGCTGAGCGTCCAGTCGGGCCAATGTCTCGCGAATGTGCACGCCTTCGGCGATTTGCGGATCGGACGGGCGGAATTCCTGGGCCTTCTCACGTTCCGCAATCAACGGTCTGGCCTGTTGGAAAGCCGCCGTGAAGGAAGTCGTCTTGCGAAGCGCTTCGTCGAAAAACGCCTTTCCGAAATACGTCCAATCGTTTTCATTGCCGCACCCGAAAGAGTTGCGGTCAGCCGCCGATGCACTAATGACCAGGGTGTTCTCATCCATGAGGGGTTCAATGAAGCCCCCCGAGTAGCAAGCGGAAACCACGATGACACGGTTCTTGATGCCCGACTCATCGAGCGCGCTGCGTAATACGGCGGGCGTCAGTTCGTTGAAGGACAACGGATACATTTCGAGAGAAAAGCGGTGCTTTTCAGATCCGTGCGAAGTGAGAAATAGCACGAGCACGTCCTCGTCCCGGTCCATGACGGCGGAAACCCGCTTGAGGGCGGCACCGAGGCTGGTCACGCTGGCAATCGGGGTGCTCGCCACCGAGCCGCCACTGTTCACCAGCTGGATGGTGTGCCCGGCGGCGTCGAAGCGCTCCTCCATCAGCTTCTTGACCGCGACCACCTCTTTGCGGAACACATCCTGATAGCCGTAGCCCGCCATGCCGATGTAGAAGACATCGATCAGGCCCGGACGCTGCGGCGCGACTGCTGCAAGTTCACGCTCCAGTAGGGCGGGTTGCCGGTAGAAGATGTCCTCCTGGGTCACACTGCTGTTCATGCGCTCGCGGGCCGCATCCTTGGCGTCATCATAGGACTCGTGCCAGAGCGTGCGATCGCGGTAGACGAACGCCATCGGAACTGCGATCAGCAGGGACGAGATACAAACGACACCCATACGCGTAAATGAACCGGGCCCGAACAGTCTTACCAAGGCAACCGCGCCGGCCAACGCACACCAGACCGCCCAGATTACCTGGGGCCCGTTGCCGAACAGCCGATATGCCATGCGCCCTGGCAATGCCGCCAAAAGCGCACTGGAAACTAGGCTACTGAGTACATCGGTGGCAAAGGCAACCAGCAAGAGAGACAGAATGGCCGCCAGCGATTTCTCAGCCTGCTGCGTCAGGTAGGCTGCCGCAATGCCTGCACACATCAGCAGCGGAATATGCAAAAGGGCGCCCGGCAGCGCCTCCAAGCCGGGTTCGCCGGCGGGGCCTGTCTGCAGAAACGCATAAGCGAGCGGAACGAGGATAGCTAGCAATGTGAATGCGAAAAGCTGCCACCATCGGGGCGCCAGTTTTTCCTCTGTCACCGGCCGCAGCATCGCGAGCCGGAACGCATACCCGATGTTGCGGGTCAATGTATCAGCGGCATTGCGCCAACGTGATGGCGCCGCGGGCGCCGGGACGAAGGCATGTGCTTCGACCTGCTGTGGTATGGGGGCGCCTGTGGCTGACGATGGTGCCGGTTGAGTGGCGGCATGCACGTCGATGTTCCGGGTGCCTACGCCATGCATGCGATCGCGAACCAGTGCGAGCACACCTGCCCGCTCTTCTGCGGAACCAAATGCGGACGCCGACACCGGCAGAAAGGTCACGTGGTCGATGACTAGGTAGAGGGGGCCGCCCAAATCGGCGATATCGGTCACCGCGTGCCAGGCAATCTCGGCGCGACCGTTCGGTGCGTGGACCGTGATCGACTGCTCGCCGATAACCATGGTTCGAAACACACCGGCGTGGTGACCGTGATCGCGATGCAACAGTAAGATCCCCTTCCACTGTGCCCAACTCAAGGCGAACATGGATGCGACCGCCACTCCGATCGCCAGCATCAGCTGCTGCCCCGGCCCCGCCTGCTTTGCCGGCAGATCCGATGCGGTCAGAAATGCGAATGTGAGCGCAATCCACATGACGATCGCGAACAACTGCACGACCCAATAGGTGCTCGAACGTCGCAACGTGGTTCGCTGGAAGTGCCGCAGTACGGCTTCCAGTTCGGCGGCTGTCAGTTTGTAAACAAGCTCAATCGGCATGGGCAAGCGCTGCTGATGGAAAACCGCGAGATTTTAACGTTTGCAGCTTGCGCCGCGCAGCCCGACACGAATAAAGCCCGGCCTAGGACGATCTGTAGGTCGGCCCGATCGGAGGTGAAATCGCGCTGCCGCTATGAAAGTGGCAGTTCCGCCACCTGTTTCATCCCCGGCCGGCCACGAAGCGCGCCATACCAACGCGCCACGTTTGGCCGCGGCGTGCGTGAAATCGGCAGCTTCATCCAGCGATCAACCGAACAGCCCAACGGTATGTCGCCCATCGTGAGGTGTTGCCCCGTCACAAACTCGTTCGCTGCGAGGTGGGCATCCAACAGCGCCAGTTTTGTTTCGGCGGCCTGGCAAGCGGTTTCGATGATGCCGGTGTCGCGCTGCTCCGCCGGGGTACGGATAAGCTGGATGAAAGCCGGGCCGATAGCGGGGTTCAGCGTGGTGGCCTGCCAGTCCATCCAGCGGTCGGCGCTGGCTCGCTGGCCGGGATCCGCCGGGCACAAGCCGCCGGCGCCGTGCTTTGCCGCGAGGTAACGCACGATGGCGTTGGATTCCCACAGCACGAAGCCGTCGTCGTCGATGACCGGTATCAGGCCGTTGGGGTTCATGGCGCGGTATTCGGGTGTGGCGACCACGCCTAACTTGCCGCCTGCCTCGGTGCGTTCATAGGCGATGCCCAGCTCATCGGCACACCAGACAACTTTCTGCACATTGACCGAGCTGAGCCGGCCCCAGATTTTCAGCATGGGTGAATCTCCCGCGGCACTGGTGCCGGCGTCAGCGGCGGTATTCGCGCTTGACCGGATCGGCCAGATCGACGGCGGTCTGCACCTCGGCCTGGCTGTGTTCGTAAACGATTTCGCGCCCCATCACGCTGCCGACGAAAGCCTTGCCGTTGCGCGTGGGGGACAACTGGCATTTGACGCTGTGCGCGCCTTCACCGATGACGACCTCGATGTGACTGGCGCGTTTGTTGAGCACCACCACGTCGAGAAACTGTCCGGTCTCGGTGACGCGCACCTTGATTTTTTCGTTGATCATGCGGGGCCTCGCGGTTGAGCCTGCGATCGGAAACTTCAGGGCCATGCTACCGCGATACCAGTCCTTGCGCGCTACTTCCCCGCCATCTCGCGCTCGGCGAGCTTTGCCAGCAGTTTGCCGTGCACGCCGCCAAATCCGCCGTTACTCATCACCAGGATGTGATCGCGCGGGCGCGCCATCGCCACAATGGTTTGCACCATGGCGTCCAGGTCCTGGAATACGCCGGTCTTGGTGCCGATGGGCTCGAACGCCTTGGCCACGTCCCAGCCCAGCCGCGAGTCATACACAAACACGACATCGGCATTGGTCAGCGAGGCGGGGAGCGCATCGCGCATGGCGCCCAACTTCATGGTGTTGGTGCGCGGCTCCAGCACGGCGATGATGCGTTCCTTGTCGCCGAGGTGGCGGCGCAGTCCGGTGACGGTGGTCTGGATGGCGGTGGGGTGGTGCGCGAAGTCGTCGTATACGGTCACGCCGCCGAGTTCGCCCTTCACCTCCATGCGCCTTGCCACGCCTTTGAATTCGTTGAGCGCTTCGATGGCCATTTTGGTGGGCACGCCGGCATGGCGCGCAGCGGCGATGGCCGCCAGCGCGTTCATGGTGTTGTGATGGCCCATCTGGCCCCAGTCCACGAGGCCCTTTTCGACGCCCTGCAGGATCACCTGGAATTGCGTTTCGCGTTCGCCGCGCTTGAAGTCCCACTGCAGGCCGGGGCCAAACTCCTCCACGCTGGTCCAGCAGCCCTTGGCCATGGCGCGCCGCAGGTGTTCATCGCGGCCGTTGGCCACGATCAGGCCGTTGCCGGGCACCGTGCGCACAAGGTGGTGAAACTGGGTTTCGATGGCCTCGATATTGGGGAAGATGTCGGCGTGATCGTATTCGAGGTTGTTCAGCACCGCCGTGCGCGGGTGGTAGTGCACGAACTTGCTGCGCTTGTCGAAGAAGGCGGTGTCGTACTCGTCCGCTTCAATCACGAAGAACGGGGAATCGCCCACCGGCGCGCGCGCGGAGATGCCAAAGTTGGCCGGGACGCCGCCGATGAGAAAACCGGGGCCGAGGCCGGCGTGTTCGAGAATCCACGCCAGCATGGCCGAGGTCGAGGTCTTGCCGTGCGTGCCCGCGACCGCCAGCACCCATTGTTTTGCGA